>JBGZFC010000087.1:0-5635 GCA_041846575.1 Bacteroidota bacterium | reverse complement strand
TACTACAATCGATTGGAAAAATATCAGGTGGAAATGCCCTCTTCATTTCGATTGTTAAAAAAAGTGGATTTAGATGCTAACAAAGGTATCTTTTCGTTGTGTGTTTCTCCAAATAATATTTGGGTGGGAACAACTGAGGGGCTGTATCAAATCAATCCGTTTAATTATCAAACAACTTTGCATAAACACGCTCCCAACAATCCTTTTTCTATAAGCAACGATTTGAATTATTTGTTTTTGGATAATGCCGACAATTTGTGGGTGTCGGCTTGGGCGTCGGGAGTGTCGTATGCTCATACGAAAGCGAACTTTTTCCATACAATTCGTTATACATTCAATCCTGATACGCCAACGAAACACGGTTCAGCGTTTGTCAGTGCGATTCATTATAGTAATGATGGATATGTTTATATGGGAAGTAAGTTTGCGGGCGTAAGCCGATTTAATCCCACAACAAAAGAATTTATGCAAGAGTATTGTAATCATCTGGAACTTTCGCCCAGCATTACAAGTCTTCAATCTGACGACACATATTTGTATGCGGCTGTACGCAATCAGGTAGTTATCATTGATAAGGAGCATCATAAGATAGTAGGTAAATTCCAGACACAAGCACAAGGTTACATATTTGACATAAAGTTCGATGCGTTTCATCGGTTGTGGATAGCAACGTATGAAGGATTAGAGTGTTGGCAACAAACGCACAATGAATGGAAACATCTTTTTTTGTTTACAGAAGAAAGTAACCTTCCGCACAAGCTATCGACCAATATGTTGCATAATATATACAGCAATACAGAAGCCAATGAGTTAGTGATAACTTCGGCAAAGGGAATACACAGAGTAATGTTGTCTCCGTCGGGCGAAGTAAACCGAATTATAACATATGTTGCCCGTGAAAATGACCCAAAAAGCCTCAGTAGTAATTATTTGTGGCCTATTCGCAAAGGGAAAAACCATACGTATTGGGTCGGGACACTCGGCAATGGGCTAAATAAAGTTACTTTTTTAGACAAGGAAGGTGTTTATACGTACGAGGCAGAGAGTTATGACACAAAGGCGGGAGCTTTATCGGGTGATGTTGAGAGTATTGAAGTTGATAGATTTGGTAATATATGGTGTGGAGGCTATCATTTGAGTTATTTTGATGATTCTGTAAAAAGGTATAGAGTTTTTGATACTAATAGTGGTTTGCAAAGTCATCTGTTTGGAACTTCTTCCTCGTGTGAAGATGCTTTTGGAAATATATACTTCGGAGGAGCGCACGGGGTGAACTATTTTTCTCCAAATGCTGAAAACCCTAAGCCTATTCCGCCTGTTTATTTTTCAAGGTATCGAAATAATCAAGTAATTCATAATGACGTTGAGTTTACGAAACAGATAGAACTTCATTATCCGAATACAAACTTTTCGGTTGACTTCACAACACTTTCGTATGACAAAGAACCGCTGCGGTACCGGTACAAATTAGAAGGCATTGACTCACAATGGCAATATACAGACGGGCAACCAACGGTCGCTTACCAAAAAATACCCTTCGGAAAGCATACTTTATTGGTCGAAGCGGGCAATTGGCGTTCGTGGAGCGGTGTTCCTTATCAATTGACCATCATTTCGCACCCTCCGATATGGCTTTCGTGGGGCGCTTACGTGCTGTACGCCTGCATCATACTGTTATTATTGTATGTCGGAATGCGATATTTCATTCGTTGGACACAAATGAAGCATATGATTGCCATACAAAAGGAAAGAGAGCAACAAAAAGAAGAAATGATACAGATGAAAATGCAATTCTTCACTGATGTATCGCACGAATTCCGTACACCACTGACAATGATTGGGCACGCCGTAACAGAAATCACCGAAGAACCCAAAGAAGTGCATCGATACATCAATATCATAAAACGAAACACGGGAAAACTCTCCAATATGGTGAATGAATTGCTTGATTTTCATAAAATAGAGCTTCATTCGCCTATCTTGAAGGTAAGTTATACGAACGTATCCTCTTTTATTGCTGATATTTATGATGAATTTAAAGAATGGGCGCATTCAGGACACGTATCAATACAACTTAAACTGCCAGAAACTCCCATTCAAATGTGGATTGACCAACGATACTTGGGGAAAATCATTTCAAACATTCTGTCTAACAGTATTCGTTATTCCAAAGACAATAGTAATATCGATTTGGAAGTAACAAAAGGTTTGTTGAGCTCCATAACAACGAAATACAAGAATAGTTTTCACGATACGCAAGCAATGATAGAGGGGCAGCAGCTGATAATTAAAGTAAGCGACACCGGAATAGGCATCGACAAAGAAGAATTACCAAAAATATTTGACCGTTTTTATCGAGGAAACAAACAATATCGCAAACGATTGGGTTCGGGAATAGGTTTATCATTGGTAAAATCATTGGTAGAAGCTCATAAAGGCGGTTTGATTATCAGTAGTGAAATAAATGTTGGTACAGAACTCATTTTATTGTTTCCGATGACGGAAAAATACTTAAATCCTTCGGATAAAATCGAGAAAAGTGATTTTGTGCTGAAAGAATATCTCTCGGATTACGCCGTAGAATATGAAAATCACTCGGAAGAAGAGCTTTTATTGCCTCCAAAAGGAACGGATACGCCTACACTTCTCTTAGTAGATGATAATCACGAAGTGCTAATGATATTAAGAGATATTTTTGCGAAAGATTATAACGTACTGACAGCCTACAATGGTCAAGAAGCGTTAGAAAAATGTAATTTGCACTTTCCAGACCTTATCATTTCGGACGTGATGATGCCCATAATGGACGGGTTAGAGCTTTGTTCTATTCTAAAAAAACAACTTCACACGTGTTTTATTCCCGTCATATTACTAACGGCAAAGGCACAGATAGAAAATCAAATAGAGGGCATTGAAATAGGAGCAGATGCCTATCTGTCAAAGCCATTCAACACTAAATTGCTCAAAGCAACTGTCCGAAATTTAATACATAAGAACGAAACGATAAAAGAAAGCAATCTACGTCCGAAGTTAGCGACGCAAAAACAAGAAACATATCTTCCAAAAATAGAACAATTGGTTATTGACAATCTAATAAACTATAAATTCTCGGTAGATCATCTTAGTATGGAGCTTGGTTGGAACAGAACAAAGTTATATAACTATGTAAAAACCTATACGGGAATGACTTTGGCGAATTATATTCGTAAAATACGCTTGGATAAGGCTGCAAATTTGTTGAGAACCTCTGATAAACGCATTAGTGAGATATGTTATGAAGTAGGAATTGATAGCCCGTCCTACTTTACGAGAGCATTTAAGGAACAATTTGGTGTTTCTCCGTCAGAATACGCAAAAAAAGTATGATAGTTGATATTTTACTAATGATATTGCGTAAGTAAATATAAACTACATCACTAAAAAATATTTTTGTAATGATAAAAATATAAATTTATAAATAAAAAATAGAAAAGTGATAGTAAAAAAATAAGAAAATAAGTGTACAAGATGAAAAAATAAGTGTACAAGATGAAAAAATAAGTGTACAAAATAGAAAAGTAAGTGTACAAAATAGAAAAGTAAGTGTACAAAATAGAAAAGTAATAGGGAAAAATACAAATCTTATGGGGGAAAATACAAATCTTATGGGGGAAAATGCAAATCTTGTAGGGGAAAATGCAAATCTTGTAGGGGAAAATGCAAATCTAATACTAAAAAAATATGTTCTAACTGTATAAATAGAGTCTTTATAAGATAAAAGTAGTATAATAGTATTAAAATAGATTATAATAGAAACAAAATAACAATATTAGAAAATAAAATAACTTTATAACAAGCTAAATAATATGAAAAATTTATTAGTAAGTATATTTTGTAGCTTTTCAATGGCTATTTTTGGGCAACAAAATATGAAAATAATTGAACTACTTCCTAATGAGAAGTGGTGGGGAGGCGCTACGGACTTCGGAAGCAGTATGCCCTTTGAAAAAGAAACAGAAGTAATCGACCTTCGTACTAAAAATTACAACAATCAAACAACTCCTTTGTTAATATCCAATAAAGGGCGCTACATTTGGAGTGAAGCTCCCTTTTCTTTTCAATTTAAAGAAAACAAAATTGAAATTATTCCCACTCGTGCTGAAATTCTGTTAGAAAAAGGAGGAAATACACTCAGAGAAGCCTATCTTGCTGCTGCAAAGAAGTATTTTACTCCGTCTAATGTAATTCCTCCTGAAATTTTCTTTTCAAAACCGCAGTATAACACGTGGATAGAGCTTATTTATAACCAAAATCAAGAAGATATTTTAAATTATGCACAAAACATTATAGCGAATGGCTTCCCAACAGGCATTCTGATGATTGATGATAATTGGCAAAAATACTACGGAAACTTTGAATTTCGCCCCGATAAGTTTCCTGACCCCAAAAAAATGTTTAAAGAACTGCAATCAATGGGATTTAAGGTGATGTTATGGGTAAGTCCGTTTGTTTCTCCTGACTCTCAAGAGTTCCGTGCTTTGCAAAAGAAAGGTTTTTTAGTAAAGAAAAGAGGAGAAAATACGCCCGCAATGCTTCATTGGTGGAACGGATTCAGCGCTTGCTATGATTTGAGCAATCAAGAAGCATATAATGATTTCGTAAAGACATTAAAAGAGATGCAAAACACTTATGAAGGATTAAATGGTTTCAAATTTGATGCCGGAGACCCAGAACGTTACTTAAAAGAAGACGTTGATGTATTCGATAATAAATCTTATGATGTAGAACAAACCCAACTTTGGGCTAAATTAGGATTAGAGTTTCCGTATAACGAATATCGAGCTACTTGGAAAATGGGTTGGCAGCCCTTAGTGCAACGTTTGGGTGATAAAAAATACTCGTGGAATGGTGTATTTCGACTTGTACCTGATATGATTAGTGCGGGACTGTTAGGACACCTATATACTTGTCCTGATATGATTGGTGGCGGTGAATATTCCAGCTTTCAGGGAGTAAATTCCAAAAGTTTTGACCAAAAACTCATTGTTCGTTCGTGTCAAATCCATTCTATGATGCCAATGATGCAATTTTCAGTGGCTCCTTGGCGTATATTGAGTAAAGAAAATCTTGCTATTTGCGTAAAATATGCCAAATGGCACGAGCAATTAGGAAGTTATATTGTGCAACAGGCTAAAAAATCAGCACAAACAGGAGAACCTATCGTACGAAATATGGAATATATGTTTCCAAATCAAGGATTTGAACATTGTATAGACCAATATATGCTCGGAGATAAATATTTGGTTGCTCCAATTGTTTCCGAAAACGACACACGAAGCGTAAAACTTCCCAAAGGCAAATGGAAAGACGACCAAGGAAAGATTTACAAAGGCGGAAAAACCTATACGATTACCGTACCTTTGGAGCGTTTGCTTTGGTTTGAACCCGTGAAGTAGGAATTTTATTGTTTTAGTAAAAAATATGTAATTAATTTAAAACAATTTGTCATAACAATTCCCCCTTTGAAGGGGGCAGGGGGATGTAATGAAGGGAGCAGGAGATGTAATGAAGGGAGCAGGAGATGTAATGAAGGGAGCAGGAGATGTAATGAAGGGAGCAGGAGATGTAATGAAGGGAGCAGGAGATGTAATGAAGG
>JBGZFC010000086.1:0-18026 GCA_041846575.1 Bacteroidota bacterium | reverse complement strand
TATTCAATTTTTTGGACGGAGGCGAATATAACACTTTTATCCATTCGGCACAAAGTGAAGGGGTGTTTTTCCTCTTCCTTTGTCCGAAAAATGTATATTCTTCCCCGCAAAAAATTGCGTTTACTAATGGAATTTACGAAATTAAAATCGCATTAATATATAGGTTGAAATCTTTCAAAAAATCGCCATTATTTACAAGCAACCTGAGACGAGGTTAAATAAAGTTAACGCGAGTAAATAATCTCTCTTTTCTTTTGGTTTTAAAAATTTTTCGTAACTTTGCCTCCGAATTGGTGGTTCGAATGTTCACATTCCGAACATCGAACTGAAAAGGGAATCCGGTTAGAATCCGGAACTGCATCCCCAGCTGTAAGTTCTTTACAATATGATTTTGCATCTGCAAGTGTCACTTTTTCGTAGAAAAGGGAAGACCGGCAAAATCAGGAACAAGTCAGAAGACCTGCCAATTTAATTTTATCTCTTGTTATCCGGGGAGTAGTGGATAAGAAAGAAGTTAAGATTTTTCATACAAATAAGACATGTTATTATTGCTTCTTGCAAAGGAGCATATTTCTGTTTGCGTCTGCAATTATGGATTTTTTCCTTAATTGGTAATAGAGAATACTAACTTGGTGTGTGGATATTATTCCATTAACCGATTATTGACGATTTTATCAGATAATTAAAATTATACATAATCATCATAAATTAATTCTATTGTTATGACACGAGAAGAGTACATTGCGAGTCTCCGCAAAATGAATCTGAACGTCTATTTCATGGGCGAAAAAATCGAAAATCCGGTTGATCATCCTATGATTAGACCATCTATGAATTCTGTAGCCTTAACCTATGAGTTGGCTGAACAAGAGGAATACAAAGACTTGATGACAGCAACATCTAATCTTACAGGAAAAACCATCAACAGATTCACACATTTGCACCAAAGTACAGATGACTTGATAAAAAAAATAAAAATGCAACGTCTGATGGGACAAAAAACATCTTCTTGTTTTCAGCGTTGCGTGGGTTTAGACGCTTTCAATGCCGTTTATGCGACTACTTTCGAAATTGATGCTGCACACGGCACCGAATATCACAAACGTTTTATCGAATATATGAAATATGTACAGGACAACGACTTAACCGTTGACGGAGCCATGACCGACCCGAAAGGCGACCGCTCACTGTCTCCTTCACAACAAGAAGATGCCGATTTATACGTGCGTATCGTAGAAGTTCGTCCCGACGGAATCGTTGTTCGCGGAGCAAAAGCACATCAAACGGGAGCCGTAAATTCACACGAGCATCTGATTATGCCTACCATAGCGATGAGAGAAGCCGACAAAAACTATGCCGTATCTTTTGCTGTACCGGGCGACGCTGAAGGTGTTTTAATGATTTACGGACGCCAATCATGCGACACACGCAAAATGGAAGAAGGTGCTGACATTGACGTGGGTAACACTCAATTTGGAGGACATGAAGCTTTGGTTATTTTCGATAATGTATTCGTACCTAACGAACGTGTATTTATGTGTGGAGAATATGAGTTTGCGGGAATGTTGGTAGAACGTTTTGCCGGCTATCATCGCCAATCTTACGCTTGTAAAACGGGTGTAGGAGACGTACTTATAGGAGCAGCAGCCTTAGCCGCCGACTACAACGGCGTTCCAAAAGCGAGCCATATCAAAGATAAATTGATAGAGATGATACATCTTAACGAAACGCTTTGGTGTTGTGCCGTAGCTTGCTCGGCTTTGGGTAAAGCCATGCCTGCCGGCAACTATATGGTAGATTTGCTTTTGGCAAACGTAAACAAACAAAACGTGACTCGCTTCCCTTACGATATAGCTCGTTTGGCGGAAGATATTGCCGGTGGATTGATGGTTACAATGCCTGCCGAACAAGATTTGCGACACGAAAAAATAGGTCCGTACGTACGAAAATACCTACAAGGAGCTGTAGGCAAAGATGTAGAAAACCGCATGCGAGTGCTACGCCTAATAGAAAACATAACACTTGGAACAGCGGCAGTAGGATATCGTACCGAGTCAATGCACGGTGCCGGTTCGCCTCAAGCTCAACGCATTATGATTTCACGACAAGGCAACCTTGAAGCGAAAAAAGAGATGGCAAAAAAAATAGCAAAAATAGACGAGAGTAAAGATAAAAAATAGGAATCACAGTTAGGGTTATAAGTTGCGAGTTACAAAGACTGCCAACTCTACCGCGTAACTCCAACTTTTAGCCTGAAAAAAGATAATGATGTGCTATGTATATAAAAAAATGCCACACATCATATCTCTATCTAACTTTGAACTTATACAAAAATGTCTAAAAACGAAGATTTACTTACTGAAAAAGTTACACAAGTAATTAACGAAAAGATACGTCCTGCACTTCAAGCTCATGGTGGAAATATTGTGCTGGTAGAAGTGAAAAATCGTGATGTAAAAGTGCGTTTTTCAGGTGCGTGCTGTTCGTGTCCGTCCGCACAAAACACTATGGATGACATTGTAACAGAGACACTACGACAAGAACTTGGCGATGAAATAGGGCGTGTGATTTTATGGAATACCGTAAGTGACGAACTTATTGATTTTGCTCGTGATTTTTTAAGAAGTAAGCAGAAATAAACTTTTGTCACAATATAAAAATAGACAAACATGACAAATAGAAATAAACTTTTTCCTGAAAAAATAGTAACCGCTGACGAAGCAGTAGGTGCTATAAATAGTGGGAACCGTGTGGTTTTTTCGCATGCCGCAGGTGTTCCTCAGGAAATAGACAAGGCACTTATACGAAACAAAGAGAAATTTTCCGATGTGGAAATATATCACATGCTGTGCTTAGGCAACGGCGACTATCTTGCTCCGGAATTGGAAAAGCATTTTAGGCATAAGACAAACTTCGTAGGAGGCAATTCACGTAATGCCATAGCAGAAAATCGTGCTGATTTTATGCCGGCTTTCTTTTTCGAAATACCCTATCTTTTTCGTCGCAGACTACTTCCCGTGGACGTAGCCGTTATACAAGTTACTCCACCCGATTTAATGGGCAATTGCAGTTTCGGCGTATCGTGCGATTACACAAAACCGGCTGCCGAAGAAGCCAAAATTGTTATTGCAGAGATGAACGAGAGCATGCCACACGTGGGCGGTAATAACTTTATTCATATCTCACAAATGGACTACATCGTTCCCTGTAACAATACGCTTCCCGAAATTCAACCTGCAAAAATAGGAGAGATAGAAAAAGCTATCGGTGGATATTGTGCCGAATTGATTGAAGATGGAGCAACTCTGCAACTTGGTATAGGAGCAATTCCCGATGCTGTCCTAATGTCGTTGGGCAATAAAAAAGATTTGGGAATACATACCGAAATGTTTACCGACGGAGTTATCGACCTCGTAGAAAAAGGAGTTATCAATGGAAATCGCAAAACCTTACACCCGGGTAAATTAGTAGCCACATTTTTGATGGGAAGTAAACGACTTTACGACTTTGTTGACCAAAATCAGGAAGTAGAACTATATCCTGTGGATTACGTAAACAATCCGTGTATCATAATGAAGAACGAAAACATGGTAAGCATCAACTCCTGCATCGAAGTAGATTTGATGGGACAGGTAGTTTCGGAATGTATCGGACAGAAACAGTTCAGCGGTGTTGGCGGACAAGTAGATTATGTACGCGGAGCAATGTTATCGCCCGGCGGAAAATCGATAATGGCTATGCCATCGACAGCAGCCAAAGGCACTGTATCTCGCATTGTTCCGTTCTTGGCACACGGTGCAGCAGTAACAACCTCACGCAACGATGTGGACTATATTGTTACCGAATACGGTATCGCTCACTTGAAAGCAAAATCATTGAAAGAGAGAGCAAAAAGCCTCATCGCTATTGCACATCCCGATTTCAGAGAAGAATTAATGAGCGAATTTCGGAAAAGATATTAAATACAAAACTTTAAATAAAATATTATTATGCAACTATTTGAACTAAAAACAAGAGTGCATCAATTTGAGAAGTTTGCCGAATTTGCTCGTGAATTTGACCTAAACGAGATGGATTTGGTTATAACTAACGACTTCTTATATGAGCCTTTCATGAAGTCGCTCAATTTGAAATGTCACTTCATCATGCAGGAAAAATATGGTTTGGGCGAACCTTCCGACGAAATGATGAATGCTATCCTAAACGATGTAAAATCACTAAATTTCAATCGCATTATCGCTGTGGGTGGCGGTACTGTTATCGACATTTCCAAACTTTTCGTACTAAAAGGATTGGAAAACGTGACAGATGCATTCGAACGAAAAATCCGGATGGTAAAGGAGAAACAGCTCATTATCCTGCCAACAACCTGTGGTACAGGTAGCGAAGTTACCAATATCTCTATCGCAGAAATAAAATCTAAAAACACAAAAATGGGTCTGGCAGACAACGTTATCTTGGCTGACGATGCTGTATTGGTACCCGAATTATTGCGTGGACTACCATATCGATTCTACGTGGCAAGTTCTATTGACGCTCTTATTCACGCAATGGAATCATACGTATCGCCCAAAGCCAACCCTTACACACAAACATTCAGTCGCGTTGCGATTGAAATCATTGTTAACGTCTTTTTAAATATAGCTAAAAACGGAGCCGAATACCGATTCGGACGCCTCGGCGATATGCTCATGGCAAGCAATTATGCAGGTATTGCATTCGGAAACGCGGGAGTAGGTGCCGTACACGCACTTTCTTATCCTCTTGGAGGAAAATATCACGTGCCACATGGCGAAGCTAACTATCAGTTTTTCACGGAAGTATTCAAAATATATCAACAAAAAAATCCAACCGGAAAGATTAATCAGCTCAACAATATTTTCGAACAAACTTTAAATTGGTCAAATGAAAAGGTTTACGAAAAATTAGACGAGTTACTCAACAATCTGTTAGAAAAGAGACCTCTGAAAGATTACGGCATGAAAGAATCAGATATTGCAGGTTTTACCGAAAGCGTTATAAAAACACAACAACGATTACTTGCCAATAATTACACGGAACTAACAGAAAAAGAGATAGAAAACATTTACAGAAAACTATATTAAACACACAAAAGCGTGAAATCAAGCAATACGCATCGTTAGAAATATTGCGTTGCGTATTTGATACACGCAAAAAAAAACAAACACAAACATGGAAGTAAAAGATATGATTTCCCGCGCAAGAAAAGCGCAAATAGAGTATCAAGAAAGATTCAATCAGGATGCTGTAGACGAAGTGGTAAAAGCAGCAGCAAAAATCGTTTACGACAATGCCGAAATGTTGGCACGCGAAGCCGTTGACGAAACAGGAATGGGTGTTTACGAACACAAAGTTGCAAAAAACCGCAACAAAAGTAAAGGCGTATGGCTAAACCTACAAGGGCGAAAATCGATGGGAGTCCTTGAGATTGAAGAAGGTACAGGATTGATAAAAATAGCAAAACCTGTGGGCGTAGTGGCATCAATCACTCCAAGTACTAACCCAATCGTAACACCAATGGCAAACATCGTTTTTGCACTAAAAACAAAAAATGCGATGATTGTTGCTCCACACCCCGGGGCAAAAAAATGTTCAGTTCACACGGTGAAAATGATTAAAGAAGCAATTAGCAAATACGGCGTTCCAGAAGATTTAGTTCAAATTATCGAAGAACCGTCAATTCAAAAAACACAAGAATTGATGTCTCTTGTTGACGTGGTAGTTGCAACAGGCGGAATGCAAATGGTATATTCGGCATACTCTTCGGGAAAACCATCGTTTGGTGTAGGTGCAGGCAACGTGCAAGTAATTCTTGACCGCTTTATTGATTATCACGAAGCCGCCGACAAAGTTATCACAGGACGTGCTTTTGATAACGGAATAATATGTTCGGGCGAACAATGCTTTATCTATTATCATGAAGACAAACAAGAAGTTTTTGATGCTTTCCGCAAAAACGGTGCATACATAGCAAAAAAAGAAGAACATGACAAAATAGTAACTGCCGTTTTCAGCAAAGAAGGAACTCTTAATCGCGACATCGTGGGACAAAGCGTCGATTATATCGCCCAAAAAGCGGGTATAAGTATCCCCGAAGGAACACGTATTATTGTTGTGGAAGCAGAAGGTGTAGGCAAAAACGACACGATTTGTAAAGAAAAAATGTGCCCGGTAATGACTTGTCTTCCATACACTAATTTTGACGAAGCTATTTCTATAGCAAGAACTAACTTAAGTGTTGAAGGTAGAGGTCATACCGCAGCCATCCATTCAAATAATCAAGCAAATATCATCAAAGCAGGTTCTGAAATATCGGTTTCACGTCTTATAGTGAATGCTCCAAGTTCAATTACCGCAGGTGGTTCTATACAAAATGGATTATCGGTTACAACCACATTGGGTTGCGGAACATGGGGAAATAACTCCATTTCGGAAAACTTTACCTATAAACATTTGCTGAATATTACGAGAATAGCACAAATTTCGCCGCACATAGAAATGCCGACGGATGAAGAAATATGGAAAATGAAATAAACAAAAAAATATCTGATAATCATACAATAACCTCTCTTATTTTCTGTTTATTATTTTGAGGAGAAGACATTGGACATTCGGTTTATAAAAAAACCGAATTGTCTGATGTCTGTTGTTCATTAAAAAAAACGCAAACACATGGATTTTAATCTCACTAAACAAGAAGAACTTTTTCTGAAAATGATTCGCGAGTTCACAGAAAAAGAAGTAAAACCTCTCGCTGCCGAAATTGACGAACAAGAACGTTTTCCGACAGAAACCGTCGAAAAAATGGCAAAAATCGGTATTATGGGTATTCCATTTCCTACCAAATACGGCGGCGCCGGTTCTACTAATCAAATCTACTCTATGGCAGTTGAAGAATTGTCACGTGCATGTGCAACAACAGGAGTAGTTGTATCGGCACACACTTCTCTGTGCTGTTCACCCATTTACGAATTTGGAACAGAAGAACAACGCGAAAAGTATCTGCCTAACCTGTGCTCAGGAAAATGGATTGGTGCTTTCGGACTAACAGAGCCAAATGCAGGGACAGATGCCGCTTCGCAACAAACCACCGCTGTTCTTGATGGAGACAACTTTATTCTCAACGGAAATAAAATCTTCATCACCAATGCGGAATACGGACACGTGTACATCATTTTTGCGATGACCGACAAATCGCAAGGCACACGTGGTATCTCGGCATTTATTGTAGAAAAAGGAATGCCCGGTTTCAAAATCGGCAAAAAAGAGTTGAAGATGGGTATTCGCGGTTCGGCAACTTGCGAATTGATATTTGAAAACTGCATCGTTCCCAAAGAAAACTTATTAGGTAAAATAGGAGATGGTTTCAAAATAGCGATGAAAACCCTCGACGGCGGACGTATCGGTATTGCCGCACAAGCTCTCGGAATAGCACAAGGAGCAATGGACGAAACCATCAAGTACGTGAAAGAACGCAAACAATTCGGAAAAGCTATTGGAAAATTCCAAAACACACAATTTCAATTGGCGGATTTAAGTGTAAAAACAGAAGCTTCTCGCCTGTTGGTACGACTTGCAGCAGCAAAAAAAGATGCGGGTGTTCCCTATTCGGTAGAAGCGGCACAAGCCAAACTTTTCGCTGCCGAAACAGCTATGGAAGTTACAACCAAAGCCGTACAATTCCATGGCGGATACGGATATACACGCGAATATCCGGTTGAACGTATGATGCGCGATGCAAAAATTACCGAAATATATGAAGGCACATCAGAAGTGCAACGTATGGTTATTGCAGCCAATTTGTTGAAATAAAAAAATATATAACGATGATAAATAATTCAAACATAGATAAGTCTCTATCAGGAAACGCAAATCTAAAAATTGTAGTTTGCGTAAAACAGGTGCCTGATACCACCGAGATAAAATTAGACCCCGTAAAAGGTACACTCATCAGAGACGGTGTGCCAAGTATTATGAATCCTGACGATAAAGGAGCATTAGAGATGGCTCTAAGTCTGAAAGACCAATTTGGAGCACACGTTACCGTTATCTCTATGGGACCGCCTCAAGCCGAAGCGGTGTTACGAGAAGCTTTCGCTATGGGTGCCGATAAGGCAATACTATTGAGCGACCGCAAATTTGGGGGAGCCGACACATGGGCTACATCTTATACCATTTCAACCGCATTGCGTAAATTGGATTACGACCTTATTTTCGCCGGACGACAAGCCATTGATGGCGACACAGCACAGGTGGGTCCGCAAATTGCCGAACAACTCGACCTACCACAAGTTTCATACGTAGATGGAATAACTTTCCAAGGAGAAAAAACGCTCCACGTAAAGAAAATAACCGAAGAAGGCTATCAAATGTTGGAAATTCAACTGCCATGCCTGCTTACCGTATTGGCTTCAGCTAATAAGCCAAGATATATGTCGGTAAGAGGAATTATGGAGACTTTCGACAGAGAAATCGTAAAATGGGGTTTCGATGATATTGATGTTGACGAAGCTAAAATAGGTCTTAAAGGCTCACCTACACGCGTAGCAAAATCTTTCACTAAAGGAGTAAAAGCATTGGGAGAATTACACGAAGTAGATGCCGAAGAGGCTGCCGAAATTATCATTCAAAAACTGAAAGAGAAATTTATTATTTAATATATTATCTGCTATTTGCCATCGGCTCACAGCATTAAACATAAAAATATGAACATACAAGAATATAAGGGAGTATATGTCTTTGCAGAACAACGCAAAGGCGTAATACAAAACATAGCATTTGAATTGTTGGGAAAAGCACGCGAACTTGCCGACGTGTTAGGCGAAGAGGTTTGCGCCATGCTTGGCGGAGAGAATATGGAAAAAGGTGCACGCGAACTTATTGCCGCAGGTGCCGATCGCGTTATATACATGAACCATCCTGAACTAAACGACTATTTAACTGAACCATACGCACAAGCATTTACCCAAGTAATTAACGAATATAAACCATCTATCGTACTTATCGGAGCAACTACTATCGGACGCGATTTAGGTCCGCGTGTTTCGGCTCGTGTAGAAACAGGTCTCACGGCAGACTGCACATCATTGGATATTTCAGAAGATAAAACAAACCTTATGATGACTCGTCCAGCCTTTGGAGGAAACCTTATGGCTACCATCGTGTGCAAGGAACACCGTCCGCAAATGTCAACCGTACGACCGGGCGTGATGCGTCAGAAACCTCGCGATTACAACAGAAAAGGAGAGATTGTAGATGTAAAAATAAAATTCGACACATCCAAATTTCGTGTAAAATTACTCGAAACAGTGCATGTTGAGAAAACCATGATAGATATTTCCGAAGCCAACATCTTAGTATCGGGCGGACGCGGCGTCGGTAATAGTGAAGGCTTTGACAAACTACAATCATTTGCAGACTGCATCAATGCCGAGATTTCGTCTTCGCGTGCAATGGTAGATGCCGGATTTGTAGGACATGAACGTCAGGTAGGACAAACCGGTAAAACCGTACGCCCCGATGTATATTTCGCTATCGGCATCTCGGGAGCAATTCAACACTTGGCAGGGATGGAAGAATCGGAATATATAATTGCCATAAATAAAGACAAATACGCACCTATTTTCTCCGTAGCTGATTTGGGTATTGTAGGCGATTTGAATAAAATCATACCTGTTTTGACTCAAAAACTTACCAGATAATTTAAGAAATAGGAGTAATATTTGTCAAAAAGAATACAGTCAACACAAATATTTGACAATATTTCGATTATAAACAATTCTTTTATTACTTTTGTGAACGAAGGAATAAACAAAAAGTCATTATTCATTTTTATAAACTTATAAAAATCACAACAATTACATATTATGGTTAATAATTCGATTGTAAAAGAGTTGGAACAAGTTTCCATACGCTTTTCGGGCGACAGTGGCGATGGTATGCAGCTTTCGGGAACAGTGTTCTCTACCATATCCGCCATCTTTGGTAATGAAATTGCCACATTCCCCGACTACCCTGCCGAAATCCGTGCCCCACAAGGTTCATTGCAAGGCGTTTCAGGATTTCAAGTTCGCATCGGTTCAAAAGGCGTATATACATCCGGAGACAAAACCGATGTATTAGTAGCAATGAATCCGGCAGCATTAAAAGTAAATGCCCAGAATTTACGAAAAGATTCTATTGTTATATACGATACCGATTCATTCGAGAAGAAAGATCTTGAAAAAGCTCTTTTCAAAACAGATGACCCTTTTGCTGAACTCAAACTAGACTTTGTTCAACCCATTGCTGTTCCGATTACATCAATGACGAAAAACTCTTTAGAGGACATGAATATGGATAACAAAGAGATGTTCAGAAGCAGAAACATGTTCGCTTTGGGTGTAGTTTGCTGGTTATTTAACAGATCAACTGATGTTGCCAATGAACTTCTTATAAAAAAATTCTCAAAGAAACCAAAATTAGTTCAAGCCAATATAAAAGTATTTACCGATGGTTACAATTATGGCAACAATATTCATCTGACAGCAAACACTTATCGCATAGAAGCTGCAAAAAGTGTCAAAGGGTATTACACCGATATTAATGGTAATACTGCAACAGCATACGGCTTAATTGCCGCTGCCGAAAAAGCAGGATTGGAACTATTCTTAGGTTCATATCCTATTACCCCGGCTACCGATATTCTGCAAGAATTATCAAACAGAAAAGATTTGGGAGTAAAAGCCTTACAAATGGAAGACGAGATAGCAGGTATCTGTACTGCCGTTGGTGCAAGTTTTGCCGGACGCTTAGCCGCTACTTCAACTTCCGGTCCCGGATTAGCTCTAAAAAGCGAAGCCTTGGGGTTAGCTGTAATCACGGAACTTCCATTAGTTTTAATAGATGTGCAACGCGGAGGACCTTCTACGGGGCTTCCTACAAAAAGTGAACAGACTGACTTAAATCAAGCACTTTACGGAAGGAATGGAGAGAGTCCGTTAGTTGTAATTTCTGCAACATCACCGACAGACTGCTTCGATAGTGCATATACAGCCGCAAAAATAGCTGTAGAACACATGACTCCTGTGATACTTTTAACGGACGGTTATATCGCTAACGGCTCTTCTTCGTGGAAAATACCAAACATGGACGAGTATCCCGAAATAAAACCGCCTTATGTGCAAGAATATTTCAAAGAAGACCCTCAATTGTGGAAACCATATCTCAGAAATCAAGAGACATTAGTACGCTATTGGGCTGTTCCCGGCACAAAAGGATACTCCCATCGTATCGGAGGTTTGGAAAAAGATTATTTTACAGGCATAATTTCAACGGATCCGGATAACCACCAAAAAATGGTTAATACACGTAAAGAGAAGATTGAGAAAATATCCAATTACATCGCCGAACAAGAAGTGCTTGGCGACAAGGATGCCGATACTCTTATTGTTGGTTGGGGTGGAACTTATGGACATTTGCTGGAATCCGTATTACGAATACAGTCAAGAGGAGAAAAAATTGCATTGGCTCATTTCAAACATATAGTACCACTGCCAAAAAACACTCACGAAATACTGAAACGATATAAGAATATCATTGTAGCAGAACAAAATAACGGACAATTTGCTTCTTACTTGCTTAGCAAATTTGATGACATTAAACTACAAAAATTCAACAAAGTAGAAGGTCAGCCTTTCAACGTAAGTGAATTGACAGACGCTTTTATTGAAATCATGAAAAAAGGAGATAAATAATGGAAACTACAAAATTGACATATACCCCAAAAGATTATAAAAGCGAAAATGCGGTACGCTGGTGTCCAGGATGTGGAGATTATGGTGTATTAAACTCGCTGCACAAGGCAATGGCTGAACTTAATATAGACCCACACAAAATTGCGGTAATATCAGGTATAGGTTGCTCTTCTCGACTCACATACTATATGGAAACATACGGAATGCACACCATTCACGGACGTGCAGCCGCTATCGCAACGGGAGTAAAAGTAGCCAATCCTGATTTAAACGTATGGGTAGTATCCGGAGATGGCGACTCATTGGCAATAGGAGGTAATCACTTTATTCACGCTATTCGCAGAAATGTGAATTTAAACATCATCTTGTTAAACAACAAAATATACGGTCTTACCAAAGGTCAATATTCACCCACTTCCGACAGAGGTTTTGTATCGAAAACATCGCCATACGGAACCGTAGAAAGCCCGTTTATTCCTGCCGAACTGTGTTTTGGAGCAAGAGGTAACTTTTTTGCTCGTACTATAGACATGGATGCGAAAAACTCAGTAGAAATGCTTGTAGCTGCGGCACAACACAAAGGAGCTGCTGTGGTGGAAGTTCTGCAAAATTGCGTGATTTTCAATAATGGAATTCATACTAAAATAACCGACCGTGAGTGGAGAGCCGAAAAAACTATCTTGCTAAAACATGGAGAAAAGATGCTTTTCGGCGAAGATAATAATCGAGGATTAGTTTTAGACGGATGGAAACTAAAAGCCGTAACTATAGGCGAGGACGGATATTCCATTGACGACGTTTTGGTTCATAACGCAACTACAACCGATAATACATTACACCTGAAATTGGCATTAATGAATATTGAAGACGGATTGCCCGTCGCTTTAGGTGTAATTCGTTCGGTAGAATCACCTTCATACGAAACTGAATATCAGAAACAAATAGATGAAGTGAAAGCCAAAAAAACTGTAAAATCATTTACTGAATTTCTGCTAAATTCGTCTAATGTTTGGGAAGTAAAATAAAAGATTAAATCAGTTTTTGCTTTTGAAGATATGAATAGCAATCGAAAAGAGAGACTTATCTACATATAAAAAATTATTGAAACACATTATCAAAGTAAATGATGAACTCTCTGCATAATATTCGGAACGCTATTTCAGATCAACACATCTTGAAAAATAACTTTACTAAAACGCTTATCAACACTATTGAATGACAACGTTTGAATATTCAGATAAAAAAAGGGGCGGAAAAATTTTTCGCCCCTTTTTTTATCTTACATTCTCATTTTCTTATACCTAATTCTTTAATAATTGCTCTATATCTTTCAATATCTTTTTCAATTAGGTAATCTAATAAACGACGACGTTTACCTACTAAAATTCTCAGAGAACGCTCTGTGTTATAATCTTTCTTATTTGACTTCAAATGTTCTGTCAAATGCGAAATACGGTATGAAAACAATGCTATCTGCGCTTCAGGTGAGCCAGTATCAGTGTTAGACTTTCCGTACTTTGCGAAGATTTCCTTCTTTTTTTCTGAATCTAAATACATAAAAAATTAATTGTAAATAAATAGTTTATAAAACTTTTGGGGTGCAAAGATACGTTTTTTTTCACAAATAAAAAATATTTTCCGAATCTTTATTTAGCGTCAAGAAACAAGACAAAATATTTCTTATCTAATATTTTGGTTTGTAGGTGAACAAACATTCTTGTATGTTTCGCATTCTTTTGATAAAAACGTTGTGTCCTTTCCGGTAAAACTCTAACCGCAAAGTATATCTTTATGTACAATGCTGATTATAATCGCAATGTACAAACAAGGGACAAAAAAACATCAATGTAACGAAAAATACTAACCGCAAACATCCAAAAGCTAATTGACGAATATAAAGCCATCGTCTCCCTCTCGCTCACCCACGAAGTAGCACATCCTCGCAACACGTAACTAACCCACAACTTTTTCCCCATATCCCACATTTCTTACAACAAAAACTTTATCTTTGCAGATAAAAACAAATAAAGGAGTACAGATTTGGACTTTCAACTACAACATACCGACCCGAATTCAAACGCCAGAGCCGGGCTTATTACTACCGACCACGGACAAATTGAAACACCGGTATTTATGCCTGTAGGCACTGTGGGGAGCGTAAAAGCCGTACACATTTCGGAACTGAAAAACGATATTGGTGCACAAATTATTTTGGGCAATACCTATCATTTGTATCTGCGACCGGGATTGGATGTGCTGCAAAAAGCCGGAGGACTACACAAATTTAATAGTTGGAACAAACCAATACTGACCGATAGTGGCGGATTTCAAGTTTTTTCGCTTTCCGAAAATCGGAAATTGACAGAAGAGGGAGCTGAGTTTCGCTCTCATATCGATGGCTCGAAACATTTTTTTTCTCCCGAAAAAGTTATGGACATACAGCGCATTATCGGCGCGGATATTATAATGGCATTTGACGAATGTACGCCCGGCGATGCTGACTACAAATATGCCAAAGAATCTCTTGAACTTACGGAACGTTGGCTAAAACGATGCATCTCTCGATTCGACGAAACGGAATGCCCCTACGGATACCAACAATCTCTATTCCCAATTGTGCAGGGTTGCATATATCCCGATTTGCGACGACGAGCAGCAGAAAACATTGCCGAAATAGGAGCCGATGGAAATGCCATAGGCGGTTTGGCTGTTGGTGAGCCAACGGAAAAGATGTACGAGATGATAGAACTCGTTAACGAATTTCTGCCAAAAGATAAACCCCGCTACCTGATGGGTGTGGGTAAACCCGAAAATCTTCTCGAAGCCATTGAACGAGGAGTAGATATGTTCGATTGCATTATGCCCACACGCAACGGACGCAACGGACAAATATTTACAAAGGAAGGCATTCTAAATATGCGTAATGAAAAATGGAAAAACGATTTCTCTCCTATCGAAGAGGATGGAGCATCGTTTGTTGATACTCTTTACACGAAAGCATATTTACGTCATCTTATAAATGTAAACGAAATTCTTGGTTTACAAATCGCATCAATCCACAATCTCGCATTTTATGTATGGTTGGTAAAAGAGGCTCGCAAACATATAATTGCCGGAGACTTCTCAACGTGGAAACCATCTATGTTGGAAAAAATAACAAGACGACTATGAAAAAGCGAATCCCTCTGTTTGATAAATTGCTTCGACTTGATTGGTATATAATCAAGAAGTTCCTGGGAACTTATGTTTTTATGATTACACTAATCTTGTCAATAGCTGTTGTATTCGACATAAATGAAAAAATTGACAAATTTATTAGTAGCGGTGTAACACTAAAAGAGATTATTTTTGATTACTACATCAACTTTGTACCGTTTTATGCAAATTTGTTTAGTCCGCTTTTTATTTTCTTGGCAGTAATATTTTTCACATCGAAAATGGCAAACAATTCTGAAATCATTGCCATACTTTCAAACGGAATCAGTTTTAAGCGACTACTTAAACCCTATATGGTTTCCGCTACTATTATTGCGGTAATTACATTTGTTTTGGGAGGTTTTATAATTCCTCCGGCAAACGAAACTCGAATAAATTTTGAGAACACGTATATCGACCCGCGTCAAAAAAAGATAGGCGACAGAGATATTCAATTTAAAGTAGGAGAAGGCACTATTGTCTATTTCGGAAGTTTTGACATGGAATCGAAAACAGGGTATAACTTCTCTATCGACAAATTCGACAGCTTACGTCTCGTTTCAAGACTTACCGCACAATCCATTATTTACAACTCTGATTTTAACTGGACTATAAATAGTTACCAAATACGAGATTTCGACGGATTGAATGAAAAAATATCCAACGGATACTCAATAGATACGATTATTCCAATTGTTCCTAACGATTTTGTGATTGCGAAAACCGACCAACAGATGATGACTACACCACAACTCTCCCGGTACATAAAAAGCCAAAAACAGAGAGGAATGGGAAATATTCAAGCATTTCAAATAGAGTATCATTCTCGTTTTGCTTCCATATTTTCGGCATTTATTCTCACACTTATAGGGGCATCTATTTCTGCAAGAAAAGTTAAAGGAGGAATGGGTTTAAATCTGGGTATAGGATTAGCTCTGAGCATGGCATATATTTTGTTTATGACTATAAGTTCGTCTTTCTCTATAAAGGGGAATATGAGCCCGTTTGTTGCGGCTTGGATACCTAATATTGTGTTTCTAATTATTGCTTTTTACTTATACAAAAAGGCACCGAATTAGAATTTGGATAACAGCCTACCGAATCTGTTTATCAATCGTTTACTCAACAATGCTACACAAAAGGATTCGCGAGAGCTTATGAAAACCAATAGCTAAAAATATGCAAATATGAAAAAGAAATTATTATTTACACTACTTCTATCGTTTGCTTTTTTGGTAAATGCGCAAACAAAATATCCGAAAATAGTTATCGAAACAAATTATGGCACGATGAAAGCCATTCTTTACGATGATACGCCACGTCATAGTTCCCATTTTTTGAAATTGGTGAATCAAGGATATTTTGACGGAACTCTATTTTACAGAGTGATAAAAAATTTCATGATACAAGGAGGCGCACAAGACTCTCGCAATGCACCTTCCGGAGTACAAGTCGGTGCAGGACGCACAGATATGGATATTATGCCGGAGTTTAATGAAAAATATTTTCACAAAAAAGGAGCTTTAGCTGCTCCACGACGTGATGTAAAAGAAAATCCAAATAAAAAGTCAGACGCTTCGCAGTTCTATATAGTACATGGCAATATTTATACATCGAGGCAACTCGACACGTTGGAAATGCGAGTGAATGTACCAATAAAAAACAAAATCATATCCAAACATTATATGCCCCATAAAGATAAACTTGCCAAACTGAAACAAACAGATCCTTTGGCATTTAACACACTGCTCGATTCCGTATTAAATATAGGGGACTTCTAAAAACTCATTATTTTTCTCAACCTGTTATTTCAGCTCTTATTTTAGAGCTAACCATTTGATTGTTGTTAGATTTTTATTATCCCATTGTTTATGTTGTTTTTTATATATTACTGATTATATGACAATTACAGTATTGTCAACTTGCCGACAAGGCATAGTTATCCCCTCGAAGGGCAAGTAACTGGATTTTGCGATACATATTGTAAGTCAGGTTCATCAATCCTATAATGGCGGCAGCACGCTTTATTCCGATAGAGTTGATGTACATCCCGTTCATGCTGTTCTCCATAAATCCGAAGATATGTTCCACGCGTGAGCGAACGCGGGACTTTTCGGTGTTCGATGCTTTTTGCTCCTCCGTTAGAGGTTTGTTGCGATATCCTTTTTCACAGACCTGATTGGTCATTTCCTTTTTGGCTATGATTTCTTGCT
This sequence comes from Bacteroidota bacterium, assembly GCA_041846575.1. Classification (GTDB taxonomy): domain Bacteria; phylum Bacteroidota; class Bacteroidia; order Bacteroidales; family Dysgonomonadaceae; genus JBGZFC01. The sequence goes on along the minus strand of JBGZFC010000086.1, from coordinate 862 downwards.
GGGGTTCGCCCGTGTAGGCGCTATCGGCATAAAACGCCTCGCCCTTGTCATTGTCGTCCAAAAGCGGATCGGTAGCGTTTGAATCGTGAACAGAGGCATCGGTAACCATATATTTGGTTATCAACTTGCTTTTGGCATCGGTCTTGACATGATTTTTATATCCGAAGTGGTTGACATTGTCTTTCTGAGTCCAACGGGCATCGACATCCTTTTGGGATTTGCGGCGGGGGTTTTCATCGAACGATTCGGGAGTTTCTCCTTTTTTGATTTGTTGGTTTTCCGACCTGGAGTTTCTCTGTCTGGGAACTTCCACAAAACTGGCATCTATGATCTTGCCTTCATTGACAATTAATCCCAGCGAGTTAAGTTCTCTCAGGAATAAGTCAAAAAGCTTTTCAACCAGTCCACTATTGGTTATTTGTTCACGAAAAGCCCATACGGTACGGCTGTCGGGAATGTCATCGGCAATGGTCAGGTCAAGAAAACGCATGAAACTCATGCGATCGTTGATTTGAAACTCAACCTGCTCGTCCGACAAGTTATAATAACGTTGAAGAATTAATATTTTGAACATCAGCACGTAATCGTATGGGGGACGGCCACCGGGACCTTTGGGTTGGGATGAAAGCGACATTTCCAACAAGTTGCGAAATTGTTCAAAATCAACACCCGCATTCAGTTTTTCAAGTGGATCGCCTAATTGGCTCAGTTTGCTTAAGCGAATGTCCTGGTCAAAGAAACCGTAATCTTTATGCCGTTTGAATCGTTTCATGTTGCAACTGATTATTTACTGTAAAGATAATGATAGTCAGTGGAATATCAAAGTGAAAATGAAAATTTGTTAGTTTTTAGGAGTGCCCTA
>JBGZFC010000085.1:0-3144 GCA_041846575.1 Bacteroidota bacterium | reverse complement strand
TATGGGATATTCCCGGCAAAGCGGTGCGTTGTGGCGTACTGTATTCACTTGGGAGCGATACTTCGAATCGGCCTCCGATTTGCGTTCCGTTTACGGCAATGCCTCACCCCACACCTCGTACGATGCGCCGGGTCCTCACTCCCTCCACCCCGATTCCCATATACCCTCGGGCGGAGGAGGTAGTGATAGTTATTGGGCCTGGGCACTTGCGGCAACTGGCGTTATCATTGCTGATGATTTAACAGGAATAGGTATTGCTGACGATATTGCTATCCCTTTTATTCTTGGAGGTGCATATATTTTAGATAGACTTTTGAATCCTAATTTAAAAGGGACAACGGGTAATGTAAATTATCCCGGTCCTTGGGTATCTATATACCAGCATCCTTCGCAGAGTCCGTTAAATACAGTTCCCCGGGGATTTGATCCTAATGAACCTCCATTTAATATGGGAAGGGTTGCCAAATGGGTCGTCAGTTGGAAGTTATTATATGAATTGTATGACGAATATCAGAATTATATAAACCGTTATCCATCACCAGTGATAAGAGTAGATAAAACATATGTAGCACCAAAATATTATCCATATGGGGAAAGGTAATTTTTACATGAATTTAAATTTTTGGCAAAAACTATCTAACTGTTCAATATCTATATGTGGAATTGTTTTGATCAGTAAAATGTTTTTCAGAAAATATATTGAAGACATTATTTGGCCGATATTGTTTGTAGGTATTTTTGCTTTTTTGCTATTTGTAATAGCAGAATTAATGCATTTTATTTTAAAGAAAAAAGAGAAATGATAAAAAGGTATTGGAGGCGATTTAATGTTTACGAGCAATGTTTGTCCGTATTTTTTATTGTTAATTTGTTTTTAGATGTTGTGAACGATAAAGTTTTTGGTTCGGCAATACCCGGAGAAATAATCGGTTATCTATTTTGGTTCAGTTTGGGATTATTTTTAGGGTTTAAATTATGTAAATACGAATATCGTCGCATGCTTATGAAAAAAGATTAAATAGCTTATGATTTTAAGACTAAAGGAAAGAGTAGATTATGATATTTCCTGTTTTACAAATCTTATCTTTTGGCAAAACGCTTGAAGAATATTGATGATATGCCAACATTAGGAGGAATCATCTTTGTTGTTGCATGTAATCCTAATTTTCTTATGCCCGTGGCGGGAAGAGTCTTAAATACGGTTATGCTTACGATGCGAATGATAATATGATAAAAGATATTACCGGGATTGGGAATACAATTGCTCTTGTAATTGTAGCGAGTGATTCTTACCGGCGTTTTTTAAACAAAGTATTGACAACATGACATTTGGTTATAGATTAACTACAACTGGATTAGCTATGTGGGTCGGATATTCTACAGGTCCTATTGGGGGCATTACAGTTGGTTTATATTCTACAGGAATAGAAGAAACTGCAAGAGTCGGTGCTAAATTAGAGATTCAAATGAGAAATTATTTTAACCCAACAACCAAAGGAAGTTTTTGGAGTAAGTATTATTGGTAATGAAAGTATATAAAATTACATTTTGGAAATTTATAAAACCGAGTATTAATATTATAGTACCCTTAATCTTTTTTCTATGTTTTGTGTGGATTTTGATATTAGGTTTGCATTATAGGGATGGGTATGTACCAATTTCCTTAGTTGTGCTGACTATATTTTTGGTTCTTTTATTTTGTGTTCCCAATATAGTGTTACATATAAATTATTTTAGGGAAGATAGAAAGAAAGAATTATTTATTGATCTCATCAACAAAAAGGTTATCTTATCAAGAAATGGGAATAGAAAAGTGTTTTTCTTAAAAGATATTGATAAAGTTGTAAGAAATGGAGTGAGGTCTTTAGAATCAAAAGAATTTAATACTACTGCACCGTGGCGATACTTTTATTACTATAAAATAGAGTTAAAGGATGGCGACTCTATATTTTTAACAAGGTTTTTGGTGCAAAATATTGAGAAAGTAATACCGGATTTAAATTACGAATATCTACACCAAAGATTTCCAATTGTTTGAGGATTTTTAGTTCCCTCCCCATAAATAGATTGTAGAATTATGAGATTGTGCTATAATAGGAGTTGCTAAAATTGTTTATTACATAACACTACTGTCCCGTAAAAGTGGCTAAATAGTTCTTTGAAATTATTGAAATATAGTCAATTATATGTTTTTTTGAAATGAAACGGACTTGATTTTGCAACTTTGCAGTCAAATACAAATGGCTGCTATGTTCCAAGATAAATACGTTTTCTCTCAACTAACCGCTTTCCTGAACAGAACTCAGTTCAACAACTATGTTCGCAAGTATAATGGTAACCGCTATGTGAAGCATTTCACTTGCTGGAATCAGATGCTCGCAATGATGTTCGGGCAACTGAGTAACCGTGAGAGCCTACGAGACTTGATCATTGCTTTTGAGGCGCATAGGGCTAAGCAATATCATCTGGGTTTAGGTCGTGAACCAATAGCCAAGACAACTCTTGCCACAGCCAACCGGAACCGTGATTACAGAATTTTCGAAGACTTTGCATTCTATATGATGAAAGAAGCCTGCCAGAAGCGGACAACCAACATCCTTGACATTTCCGGAAATAAATATGCGTTTGATTCAATAACGATTCCGTTATGTCTTGCAACATTCCCATGGGCAAAGTTCCGAAGTAAGAAAGGAGGAGTGAAGGCTCATGTCTTATATGACATCGAAGCACAAGTTCCTGCCTTCTATACTGTAACCACCGCGTCAAAGCACGATTCTACAGCAATGTCTTCAATCCATTATGAACCCAATGCTTATTATATATTCGACAGGGCTTATGACTCCTTTAAAGAACTCTATAGGATACATCTTACAGACTCTTTCTTTGTTGTCAGAGCCAAGACGAACTTAAAGTATAAGACAGTCAAATGGAAGCGAAGAATGCCAAAGAATATAATGACAGATGCGGAAGTGAAACTGACCGGATATCTCTCCGAGAAGAAATATCCGGAATCGGCACTATAAAATATTTTGTGTAAATGTAAAATACGGGATTCAGTCTGGGTTCCGTATTTTATATTTAATAGCTTTGCAAAATGAAGAAGATTATGAAAGAGAAGAATCATGTAGTGCCTGATGAGGTATT
>JBGZFC010000084.1:0-3923 GCA_041846575.1 Bacteroidota bacterium | reverse complement strand
TTTGTAGGTCAGATTATGGTCACCGATGAATTGGCGTTTGCAGGTTTTGCAAAGATAGTTTTGTTTTTTGTTCTTTTTGTTGCCTTTTTTGACTATCTTTGTACTCTGACAATTGGGGCAGTGGAGTTTTATTGATATTAGCATTCAACAAAAATACAACTTTATTCCCTGATTGTCAAATTTTTACATCATCATACTTTTTAAAGCACGACCAGGATTTTTATTTTACTCTCGTTTTTTATTCTTGGGTATATTGAGCATCCCATTGGTTGCCATCATCTCCCTTATGTCCATCTAATTTGATAACAAAACTCTTGGCTGGGAAATAAGGAGTAAGTCTAATGTCCAACCAAACTCGATCTTTTTGTTGTCTATCTTGCTCAAACCGAACAATTTTAAATTTTTCTATCAATTTATCAGGACCTTTGATGCCATCAAGGAATTGTACTATCTGTCTTCGCAAATCATCTTCGGTTTTGGCATTCCAATTCTCAAAGGCTCTTCGGTTAAGAAAATCTAACAACACTTTGGTTACATAATCAAAAACGCGAACCACCGAGTAGGTTTGAAGCCCTATATTGTCTCCGGTGAATAGTGTTTTTGCTGAAAAAGCCATTATCTTACCATATTCATTAACCATAGGGACTAATCCCATTTTTTCTAACTGTGAAATCTCACTTTTCTTTAAACTGAAACGAACCGCATCAACCTCATTGATCCCTCCGTGTTTTTTACCAGCAGACACCTGAGACATTAATGTTTTATGAATCTTTCCTGCCAACGAAGTTGATGGAGGTAAATAAATACTATCTTCCTCGCCTATTTCTTCGGCTCTGCCTCTGCCTACAAGCCAATTACAAGTCATAATTACATTACTCCTATGCAACTCTCCTCCAGTGAGATTAGCACTATGAAATAGGTCTACTACATCATCAGGCTTGTCTAAATCAACAAAATCCGTAACGAGCATCACTTTATTTTCATTACAGATTTTTGCCCATTTTTCTAACACTTTGTTAGAACCTAAATACCCAGGAATTGCTAATATTGAATAATTATCTCGTAAATCTAAACGATCATAATATAAACTAAATTCCGAAGCAATATGGTCAATAAATACAGGGTTGTCCAAATCAGTTACCTGTTCCATTGAAGCGTTGATGATATTTACATTATCAACCTTGTCAAGTTCTGTATTCTTATAGAATTGAGCGATGGTTCTGTATGAAACTTCTAATTCTCTTGTTTGTTCTAAGGTGGTTTTTAGATTTTGCTTTAATGTACGAACTGCCACTGAGGCTTTTTCTTTGCAGGATTCCACCATCTTATCCACAGATTCACTGGATTCAAGCAGATTTATCCAAAGTTCAATCTTTTTAAGCAATTCCTCTCTTTCAAAAGCCTTATTTTTATCTGTCAAAAATATCTGCTTTCTGGCTTTTCGTTCAGGGTTCATATTAGCGATGCCGTCAACCACTGATTCAATAAAACTGAATCCGCCCATCTTAGCCAGCGGATTGTTTCTACTATCAAATTGTTGGGATTGGGAATGTTCCTGTGATGGATTTAACTGAGTCTTTGACATAGCGATGTGTGTTATTTTTGGTTGTTTTCTAATTCTGTGGCTACTGCTTTAAGTGCCTGAATAAGTGCTTGTTTTGAAGCATTGTCAGTGAGTATATTGCGAAGTACTTTATTGTTCCTTAACTGACGCATAATGTTATTGTATTGTTCTTCCTCTAAACTCAAATTTTTCAAAAAAGGCGAATTTTCTACCAATTTATTGGGAGTAAAATCACCCACATTGTTAAATTTAAAATCTTCTTTCACACTTGCCCCTTCTTGGTCTTGATGTTCTATGGATATAGAAGGTTGAAAATACCTAAATACATCTTCCACGGTTTTAAGACCCGTAACTATTTCAGGAGAAACAGATTCATCAGCGGTAAGTTTGCCTACCAAAAGTGTTTTATTTTCTTGTATTTCTTGAATTGCTTCGTTGGCATCCACTTTAACTTCGTTGCCACCAACACCATAATTGAACATTGCCATAGGACTTTCTTTGCTTAAATTAATATGTGAATTATATTTTACTGTCGTTTGCTTATTTTGAATAACCTCCTCACTATTTTTTATTATCACAGAACCCTCTAACCCAGATGAAGACATCGGTTTTCGTATAAACTGTATTAATTTCTGAATAAAGGACATTTTTCAAATTTTAACACTTTTGATTATCGCTCATATCTCTCAAAAGAATCAATAAATATCATTTTTCAATGATAATTGTATCAAAAACTTACAGGAACAGCGTAATTGTTAGTACCCCAAAAGTAAATTTTAAGAACTGCTTTCAATACCCATATACGCCTTGAAAAACAAATACTCTTACGAGTAAGTCGCTTCAAATGGGTACGCATAGATAAATTCTTACGCTCAATACGATTAGTTCCATAGCGTGTAACTCTATGCACTAAACTATCTATAAGAGTTTTATATTGCTTTAAATTATCAGTAAATACATACCGAGCATCAGCCAATTTTAATGTTTTTAACACTACATTTAATGTTTTGTTTGTTCTTGTCCCTACATTAAAACTCACAACAGCCCTCGTACCTCTTTCAAGTGCATACACTATCCAAATTTTATTTTGCTTACTGCCTACAAATGTACACACCTCATCTACTTCATACACTTTTGCTTTACTAATAGCAGGTATAGTAATAGCCTCTGCTATTTTTGACAATCTTCTTAAAAGAGTAGTAGCAGAAATACCTAACAAACGAGCTGTACTACGAATGCCCAATCCCTCCTTAGTAAATACTACTATCTGGTCATTAACGGAATTCTTATAAGCATTATACCGATAGTTTTGTACTTTTGTTTTCTTGCAAGAAGTACATTTAAAACGCTGATTTCCCCCTTTGGTATAACCATATCGTATAGTAACTCCATTACAACAATAGGTACAAATATTTTGACCATCTACGCACTTAAAATAAGAATTTGATTTTTTTACAAATGTACTACACGCCACTTTTGATGACAAATTTACATCTTTATTTTAAATAAACAATACTTTTTATTATTTATTTTTTTATTTTAACACTTTTAGTTGTTAAGTTTTTGAAAAACAGATGTTTATATTTCTGAAAATGAACTTCTTAAAACTAATACAATTGTCTTTAAAACACTTTTTATCTCAAATAAGGTAAAAATACAAACAACACTCAATACAATATTTCAAAAATTGCCGACAACACATCTGAAACACTAGGTCTCAAATAAAGCATTTAAAAGCCGTTTAAAACTTATATTTTTATATTGGATGACATATTATACACCTAAAAACAACCTTCCAAAAAACATAAAATCCTGATTTATAGATGTTAAAAAATTTAACAACACATCTGAAACATTACCGGACAACCTCTCCGTAAAGATTATAATTCCAATGTGCCTGACCAGCATCTGAATGTAAACCTATAAGATTATCAAATCGGTCATAGGTTAGTTCCATATGCCGATCTTGCCGAGTAATGGTTTTTAAAAGTCCTGCTTCCGTGTAGGTGTAATGGGTAACATTACCATCAGCTTCAATGATGCTACGCACTTGATTGGCTTCATCATAGACATATACCTGTTGATTGCCTGAGGCACTTCTCTGTACCTTTAATCGATTTTGAGCGTCATAAGTATAATGTTTTTGAGTACCATCAGGATAAGTGATACTGGTTAAAAATCCGTCTTTATTATACGTGTATCCCGTTATATTGCCGTCTTGATCTACTTGGCGATAAAGTTCCATATACGGAGTGTATTCAAAATAACGAATACCTCCCATAGCGTCTTCGATGCGGTGAACCAATTGATTTGTGTCATAAAAATAAGTAGTTACCGCTCCGTTAGCGTCCGTGATTTG
>JBGZFC010000083.1:0-24846 GCA_041846575.1 Bacteroidota bacterium | reverse complement strand
CAAAAGCCGGGTAAGTATATCTCTTACTTGTTTCTGTGTAAAGTCCATAAAATTATTCTTTTTGTTGTTCAAATATAAGTCTTTGGGGGATATTTACACACTTTTGGGGATAGTATCATCGAACTCACGTTAAGATACTAAAATATAGCCAAATATCAAAACAAATAAACAAAAAATGAGCTGTCTATACTTTTTAGACAGCCCATTTTTTCGTTATTCTGAAATAATTATAATTACATTATCTACATAATTATATTTTTCTATAATGTTATTTATTATCAGGAACCGGTGTAGGTCTTGGAGCAGCGATGTTGTTGTCTGATTCTTCAAGAGCCGGGTTTGCTTGAATTTCACGTTCCGGAAGTCTCCAAAGTAGGATAGGATCGCCAGCAGGTATATTAAATATCATTGTAGCGTTTGGATATCCACCGCCACGGCGGTCAACACCTTTATTTAGTCGCATGATATCATACCAACTTAAACCTTCACCCCAAAGCTCAATTCTTCTTTGACGTATAACTTCTTCTTGAATTTCTTCAGGAGATGTTCCGGAGAATGAATATTCAGGGTCGCGATATTGTTTAACAAAATCGACTAATGCATCGCTACCTTTTCCTGTCATAGCTTCTGCTTCAGCTTTTATCAGATACATCTCTTCTATACGCATTAGAGGCATATCGTTTGCATTTGTTGTTGTTCCAATCTCACCTTTGTAAGGTCCAAATTTAACTTGACTATATTTTTTATAGCTTTTTTGCTTTTTAAGATAAACAAATTGAAGCGAATCGATGTTAACAGATGTTTTATTTTCATTTAACCACCAACCTTTTCTTACGTCAGTATCGCTAATTGAATTGTAAAGAGCTTTGTTAATTTGATATCCACCTGAATAATTGCTGTATCCGTAGTTAAAAGGTCCCACATGAGAAATCCAGTTAACAATTCCTGATAGAACTATATCATCAGTTTCTGCAACCATTATACCCCACATCCAGTTTTTTTCTTTAACAGATGCGAATGCAGGTTTATTTACATCTTCAACACCTGCAGGTTGAGCTTCAGAAGCAGCAATAGCATTATCTGCATCACTCAATGCAGCAGGATAATTATGCATAGTCAAGTTGATGCGAGCACGTAAACCGTATGCAACAGACAAGTTTATATATCTTTTATCTTTTCTATCCACGCCTTCGGCTTTAGCTTCAGTAAAAAGTTTTACAGCCTCATTAATGTCCGAAAGAATCAAATTATACACCTCTTCTACTGTTGCACGAGGAGCACCTTTCAAAGCAACTTCTTGTGAGTTTTGGTCAGTAATTATTGGCACACAAGGTTTGCTCTCATTTCCTACATAGTTGAATTGATACAACTGAGCAAGAATGAAATAGCTAAATGCACGATTACTAAATGCTTGCGCTCTAAAGAATTTAGATGTAGGATTTTCATTATTTGGATCAGATGATCTTAAAACGTTGTTGGCAATATAAATATAGGAATACAAGTTATTCCAAACCATATCACATTCATAAGAAGAGTATGAGCGGTCAGAATAGTCAAGTGAAAAGCCAGCCCATTGATAACCCGTATCTTCACAAACCATATCGATACCGTTTACATCGGAAGCCAACATGATAGTAGGATAACTAAAGTCATTGTGACGAAGAACACGACCAAATGTGTTATAGTTTGGACCATAAGCTTTGTATTGGGCATAAATTGCGTTTAGCCCGGCTTCATTCATTTTTGGGTAATTTTCATATACCCACGCTTGCTGTTCAGATGTAATGGTACTTCCCTCAGGATAAGTATCCAAATCTTCACAAGCAACAAATAGCGTAGCAATAAATAAAATTGCAATATACAATGATTTATTTTTCATATTTTTCAATTTTTAATGTTATTAAAATGATAAGCTAATACCACCTGACAGAGTGCGAATAGGAGTATAACGAGCTGTTGTAGATGAGATAAAACTTTGACGTGGGTCTAAACCTTTACGTTTTGATAATACAGCAATGTTATCAGCAACAAAGTAAATTCTGAATTTGTTAATATCCAATTTCGTCAATTTTTTAACAGGTATAGTATAACCTATTGTAATATTATTCAAACTCAAATAATCTGAGCTGGTTAAGAATCTTGTAGATGTAGAACTTGCATAATTGTCATTCGCATTCAAGCGAGGAACATCTGTGTTTGTGTTTTCAGGTGTCCATGCATTATAGATATCTGTATGCCAGTTTGTACCTGCAGATGAAGCAGTACCACCGTGCATAAGTCTCTGATATCCGCTGTCCAAAATTCTACCTCCAAGTTGGTATGCCAATTGAATTGAAGCATCAAATCCGTAAGCTTCGATTGTAGTACCGAATCCACCGTAAACTTTTGGTAACAAGTCTTCTGTAGCAATTTTATGGTTCTCAGCTAAAGAGTAGTCTTCAGTTTTAACTCTAGCGCCAGTTGAGTCATTAGTCCAATATTGTGCTTTACCATTTTCAGGGTTAACACCAGCCCATTCTACTAAGTACATGCGATACATTGATTCTCCTTCTTCGTAAATACGACTACCATCAATAAGTTTTCCTTTCAGTTCGGGGTGTAGCGCATTGATAGTATTTTTAATTAAAGTAGCATTGGCATTAACAGCCCACGTAACATTTTTATTATTGATAATATTCCAGTTAACATCAATTTCAAGACCTGAGTTTGTCATAGAACCAATGTTCATAGGGATAGAAGAGTAACCATTGATTGGCGCGGTTGGTTTGTAGTAAAGCATATCGGTTGATTTTCTACCAAAGTATTCGATACTACCAGACAAAGAGTTTCTGAACAAAGAGTAGTCGAAACCAACGTTGTAAGAAGTTGAAGTTTCCCAAGTAATATCTCTGTTTCCTTTGTATGATAAAGTTCCGTCAGCGAAAAAACCATCTGATCCTGTCAATTCAAATTGGTCTAAATAGGCATAGTAGTTACCGATATTATCGTTTCCTTGTTGACCAAAAGAAGCTTTGAATTTAAGCATATTTACCCAAGAAACTTGAGATAAAAACTCTTCTTTGCTAAGCAACCAAGCAACACTTCCAGACCAGAAATTACCCCAACGATTTTCGGGGGCGAAACGAGATGACGCATCGTAACGGAATGAAACGTTTGCAATGTATTTATCAGAATAAGAGTAATTTATGCGGCTAATAATACCTTTAGTAGCATAACGATGAGCATAACCGGCTCCTGTTTTATTGTCGATACCATTATTTACATAATAGCTTTCAGGATTGTATAGGTTTTTAGATTGAGCATTTAGATAATCATATTTGTATGTATATCCGTCATAACCTACTGTAGCATCAAAATTGTGTACATCGTTAAATGTTCTTGTATAGTTAGCAAAATATTGTTGGTTCATACCGAACGATCTTGTTTGAGATTGATAAGCTGTACCACCGTAAGATGCACTTTGTCCCATGTAAGCATTTCCTAAACTGTTATATTTGGTATTGTCAATATTAAAACCATAACGAGCTGTAAGAACAAGACCTTTAATAGGAGTAAGTTCAGCGTAGAAGTTATTGCTAAGAATGTCAGCCAAGTAATTGGTTTTATTGTAAAGCAAGTCTCCTGCAGGGTTTGCAATAGACATAAATCTACGGCTAAAGTTTGTACTTTTTCCATCGCCATAATCATAAACTTTTCTTCCATTATTCATCATAATTTCTCCGTCAAGACCTCTAACGTACATCGGGTAAATAGGAGCAATATAGTTAGCAATAAAGAAAGCATTACCTGAAGAAGCAGTGTTTGTTTGATCATCCGGATATTGGCTGTCAGAGTAGTTGTAGTTTACGTTTGCACCAACTTTTAACCAATCTTTAAGTTTATAATCTGTATTGAAACGGGTAGAATATCTTGTAAATCCAGATCCTGAAACAATACCGGAGTCATCTAAGTAACCGAAAGAGAAATAGTAGTTACCTTTATCATTACCTCCTGACATTGACAAGTTATACTCTTGACGTGGGTTGTTTTTGAATGTTTCAGCAGCCCAATTATCAGGAATATAATAGTATTTAGCATCTTTATAACCTAAAGATGCATTTGGGTTAAGTATTCCACCTACATTGAAAAGAGTTTCACCGTCAGGAACAGTATAAATTTTATAACCAGAACCACCATCACCGTCTGTTGTAATTTTTTGGTTAGCATATATGTGTGCTTGCTCAGGAGTTTTGTTTAGGTTATAAAGAGCGGCATTATAGATTGCCCAATATTCCTTTTCCAAATATTCTTGAGGAGATGTCATCACGTCATAGTTTGTAACCGCTCTTGAGTTAACACCATATCTTGCTTCAAAGTTGATTGATGTTCTTCCAGCAGAACCTTTTTTCGTTGTAATCATGATGATACCGTTAGCACCACGTGCACCGTATAATGCTGTAGAAGCAGCGTCTTTCAATACTGTCATTGATTGAATGTCAGCTGAGTTGATAGAAGATAAGTCTCCGTCAAAAGGAACTCCGTCAACAACATACAAAGGATCAGTTCCTGCGTTGATAGAACCTACGCCACGAATACGTACAGAAGAAGATGTTCCCGGTTGTCCGTTAGCATTCAAAATTTGAACACCGGCAACAGCTCCGGAAAGTGCGTTAGAAATGTTAGATACTTGTCTTTTTTCGATTTTTTTAGTATCAACAACACCGGCAGATCCTGTAAACGTACCTTTGGTTGAAGTTCCATAAGCCACAACAATTACTTCGTCCAATACTTCCGTATCCGGCACTAATTTAATATTAACGTTTGCTGATACGGGAACTTCTTGCGTTAAGTAACCCACGTAAGAGATAACAAGTGTGCCACCCGACGGTGCTGATAAAGTAAATTTACCATCGATGTCAGTAGCTACACCTTGCGTCGTACCTTTAACTTGTACGTTTACTCCAATCGCGGGTTCGCCATTCTCATCCACAACGGTACCGCGTACCTGTGTTTGAGCCATTACAATCCCTATTCCGAAAAAGAACAGAGATAAAAACAATGTTAGTTTTCTTTTCATAAACTCTACTTTTAATTAAACATTTAAAATATAATTTTCTATTAAACTATGCAGTGCATGGCAAAAACTCATCCTATAGTAGCACATCCCTAATATTCTATGGTGCACACGCTTTTTTCCTTATTACCGAGTTTTTGCTTGCTATGTTAGCAGTGCAATTGCATAATAGTATTTATTTTGCAAATATAAATGAATTTTTTGATATACAAGCATTGATTTCATTTTTTTTCAATATTTCGTAATACTCTTGAAACAAAAAACTATTAGTTTTGATTTTTTGTATGTGGATATTATTTCCAAATACTTTCTACTTATTTAATTAGGTGTTGTTTTTTGCTACTTAAATATTATCTTCTTTTTCTAAAACCTCCTTATTTATCAGTAGGTTCAGAGTTAAGTGGTTATGTTTTTTTAAAATATACAAAATGGCTTCATCTGTACTTGCATAAGAAAAACTAAGACCCTAATATTTTCGGCTTTATATAGCCTCGCTTTTTTTTTACATATTCTTCAACAATATTCGCAACCACAGAATAAGCGGAACGTCTTATTTGTGAACAAAAAATTCATAAGACTCATATTTTGTGGAGTCTTTACGATAAATTATGAATCTAATGGAAAAGATTGAACGATATATGGATGCATCCAAATCCCTGCTAATTAAACTCTTATGTATCAGGCTAAATTGCAAGTATCACTAATCCCGAGCCACGTAATTCGTACAACTAAATAAAATCGTTTCCAAACTTAAATTTCACATCTGTAATAAAGTGTTTGATTCGTTGTTCTTCTTCCTTTTTACAGATAAGCAGGGCATTGTCCGATTCTGCAACAATATATCCGTCCAATCCTTGGATTACTGCCAATTTACCGGCTTCCAGAGTTACAATGTTGTTGTTGCTTTCTACGAATAAAGTATTACAGTGTAAGCCCGCGTTGTTGTTTTCGTCTCTCGGTGCTGTTTCGTGTAACGATCCCCAAGTTCCTAAGTCAGACCAGCCGAAGTCAGTTTCTATTACATATACATTATCGGCTTTTTCCATCACACCATGATCGATAGAGATATTTGGACAGAACGGGAAAACTTCGTCAATAAAGATTTTTTCTTCCGATGTATTAAAATGCGATTTACCTTCTTCAAATTTGTTATATAAATCAGGCAAATGACTCTGGAAAGCCTCAGTAATAGCTTTCACATTCCAAATGAATATTCCCGAATTCCATACAAATTCGCCACTATCTACAAATACTTTCGCCAATTCTATATTGGGTTTTTCGGTAAATGTTTTCACCTTTTGTATGTTATCTATCGAATCTTCTTCTTTTTGGATATATCCATATCCTGTTTCCGGACGGCTTGGCTTTATACCAAGTGTCAGAAGGAAATGATTGCGGGAAACAAAATTTAATCCTCGTTGGATTTCGGAAAGAAAAAAGTCCTCCTTTATGATAAGGTGATCTGATGGTGCAACTACAATATTTGCATTGGGATTGATTGCTCTAATTCGGTATGTGGCGAAAGCAATGGCTGGTGCCGTATTGCGGCGCATCGGTTCTAACAAGATTTGCGACTTGTCAAGTTGCGGAAGTTGCTGATGCGTAAGGTCGAAATACGCATAGTTTGTTACTACAAAAATATTTTCTACAGGAATGATTTTGCTAAACCTGTCGAAAGTACATTGTAACAAAGAGCGTCCTGTACCGAAAAAATCGAGAAACTGCTTTGGTCGCTTCTCTCTGCTATAGGGCCAAAAACGACTCCCTACACCTCCACTCATTATGACACAAAAATTGTTGCTATTCATATTTTGCAAGTTTTATATGTTATGTTAGTATTAATCAGCTCAATAACAATATTATTGGCTGATTTATACAACTCACAACTTTGTTAAATTAATTTTACTCTTATATCTTAAACGCAAAATTATGTTTTTTATTTAGTAAAAACATCGCAAAAATATTTTTTTATTAGAAATTTTATGTACTTTTGCAATCTCTTTTCTACGGAGATGCCCAGATGGCGGAATTGGTAGACGCGCTGGTCTCAAACACCAGTGGATGCAAATCCTTGCCGGTTCGATCCCGGCTCTGGGTACAAATTTAAAACGCTAAAACATTATTTATAAATGTTTTAGCGTTTTTTTGCTTTGTGCAGCGTGTCCGCATTTTGCATCAATATCAAAAGTTGCGGGAAATAAAAACTAGCAAGTACAAGTTTTACATATCCTCACATAATCTCATCAAGACAAATATTCATTGTTAATTCGCCAAATAATCAACAACCAATTTTGCTGTCTCATAGGTCAATCCGAATTCGGGGTCGGTTTGGACAAAAACCTGAGTAGGCAGCATATCAAAGTCGTCATCTATAATACAATATTTATCTACTTTATTTTCGTCAAGCCACCGCTCAATCTCTTTGCCTCGTTCGATAGGTTTTATCTCAGCACCATCAAACATCTCTGCAAACTCATTGTCGATAAAAGGGGTGTAACCAATTAGTTCTCCGGGTAAATTAAAGTGTTTCCAAATCGCTCGCATCTCCTCTAAGGTGTAGTTCAACCGCCACGACGAAGAGACAACTATCTTGGCTCCGGTGGAATTGATGATATAGGTAAGCCACCGCACACATCGCTCATCGATCTCGAAACCTGCGATAGAGGTATTGACTTTATCCGGGTCATCAAACGACAATTGGCTTATTGCACGACTATTATCTCCGGAATTTAGAACTCCGTCAAAATCAAGAAAAATTATTTTTTGCATAGGTTTATATGTTTGCTTTTTATTCTTTTTGAAGTTGCAAAAGGGATATTACCGCCCATGAAGTCAATAGATATATAGCACTATACGAGAAAGCAGTCCAAAAAGTAACAAAGATATAATTGACCAGAAAAGGCAAAAGCCCGTTATATATACTCCAGATCACGAACAACACTTTAGACCATCGATCAAAATTTGCCCAATTTGCCTTTCCTATTTTCCGTGTCCAAACAATGCTTACTATGCTGAGTATCAACAGGGGTATTATTGTTCCACAAAACGATACCAAAGAACGGTTATGCCAAAATATGTTGACAACAAATAATTGTATTTCTCTGTGTAAAAAAAGAGATGTCAAATATCGAAGATTAATACACAGAGATAGGTATAACAATATCAACAACTTAAAGTTTATCGAATTTAACTGTTTCATATTCGCTCCTTTTTTTATTATCTGTAAATATTTTACGATTGTTTCTCATTTTATCTACCATTTTAAGAGCATATATTTACCGTCTTTTTTGCCAAATAAGGCATACTCGTTGTCTGCGCATTTTAAGACTTCTATACGCTCCCACTCAATTGGCACAACCATTTTTTGCTGTTTAACGTTGAAAACTCCTTCGTAATTATTAAGTCCGCATATTATTAAATCTTTCAGATTGGGACTATTACAATATTGAGGAGATGTATCAGCCGCTGTGAATTTTGACTGAAATTCATAAGTAATTGAACTTATATAATCAAAAATAAAAGGGGCTATTATCGTTTTATAGTCATAACCAATACTCCAACATCTATTGCCTTGTGTGAGTCGAATCTTCGAATTGCTGAGGTAAATATCGTCAAATTCAATTGGCAATACCAAAGAGTCTTTCCATAGTCCTCTTTTGTGGTTTTGCGTTAGAATGCGATGTTCGTTAATTCTGTCCGAAATATTATAAAACCCACGAAGAATTGTTCTGCCCTTAGAGTCGATAAGAGAACAACTACCGTTTTCTTCATGTACCACACACTCTTCATTATCAAAAGTATAGTCTGCTCCTTCTACATATTTGTACTGCGGCGGAATAACGTAATGTCCTTGAGGGTTGATAAAGCCTATTTTTTGAGATTCTGCATCTTGGACTGCAGCAAGACCACTTACTTTGTCAAAAAACCATGCTTTTAAGAAGCGTTTGTCCGATGCAGAAATTTCATCCTTTCCCGAATTCAGATTGAAGAATCCCCTATATCCCCGTTTAGAATAGACGAAAAGGCTATCTTCCGTTGTCGGATTATCTTTATAAAAGAAACGTTTTGCAAAAAAAACAGGTTTTCCTTCGCTATTGAGTAATACGAGTTTGCCCCGTTTGCTGTAATCAACAATATAGCCTTTATGTAAACTATATTGACAAGAAATATCAGAATACGGGGACTTGGAGTAAAAAAAAGAAGGGTTCTTTATTCCAATCACCGTCATCGTTAGAATCGCTATCGCCGCTACAGCAACTCCAAGTATAATCCTTTTTGTTTTTTTTGAGGTTCTCTCTGTTGTGGCGGACTGACAAAAGGAGTCGTTTCCCGATTTGTTCGTATTGGGTCTAATCTTTTCCATGATTTTTTTATTTTTTTACGGGTTTATAATTTTTGTTTTTCAGTATTACACGAAATCCTCAAGCAAAAGATTCATTTTATAATCATTTACTATGGCGTTTATCTGTTTATTGATGGCGTTTATCTGTTCATTGAATTTCTTCATATAAACTTGTCGTTCGCTTTCAATAGTCTTGCATCCATCCTCCTCCTCTTTCTTTATAATAGCCAAATTCATCTGCTCTTCTATATAAATTTCAAACAGTCGAAGTATTTGGGAACTCCATAGCTCGTCAAGTTTTTTTGTTGCCTCTTCCGAACCATTCTTCACTGTAATTTGTAACATTATCTCTATCTCATATACCGGCATCTGCTTCCACTGCTCGGTAAGAATCAAAGAGTATGAAGAGGAAAATGATGCAAGTGCCAACCTTAGCAACAAATCCCAATCGTAGTCATGAGAGAGTTCTTCCGGAACCCTCAACACAAAGTCCGAGTCTTCCGGCAAATTATATTGAGACAGGTATTCTTTGTAAAATAGGGTGTCTCTTACATCTTCAATTCCATGAAGAGGCTCTACATTTTCTTCGTACTTTTCAATTATTTCTCTCTTTTCAGAGTCATTCCGGAGTTCTTCTACGAATAATTTAAAATCAAATATCTGTTCCATAATTCATTCTTTTTTTTATATATTCTTGATTTATTATAATATTTCGTTTCTTTGTTACATTAGTCATTTCCTTAGAGAGCAGTTGCCACAACATAGTTTTAAGACCTCTTGCTCCCAAATGTTTTTCAATCGCTAACTCGGCAATAGCTTTAGCTCCTTCCGTTTCAACAGATAAAGAGACTCCGTGCTGTTCGAAATAGTTTTTGTAGGATAACAGGGGAGATTCGACAGAATTCATCAAAATCGCTGCGATAGTCTCCTCTGTATGCTCTTTTACATACACGGCATCTCTTATGCGGCCGAGTATTTCCGGCTTTAAATTGACACTCTTAAAGTCGTCCAAAGTAACGTGTTCATAAAAGCAAAAGTCTTTTTTTGTATTGGAAGATACTGAAAAGCCAACGGTGTTAATATTCAACCGTTTCTCGACGGGTCTGCGTAAATCATCAAAAACTCCGGTAAACACAAACATAATGCCTCTTGTTGAGATTTGAATTGAGTCATAACTTCTATTCCCGTGAGTATCATTGAATAAGATTTGCCCATTATCATCAGTTATCGAGAGTAATTCATTGATTATATTGTCGTTAATTTTATCAATCTCATCAATGAGAATCATGCTCTTTTCAACACGAGAAATATCCTTGTTGTTATTCTTGTATATTTCCGTGAAAACATTAGAGAATGATTGTCCTACAATGCCTTCCGGAACCAGTGAATTGCAGTTTGCAATACCGAACGGAATGTTAAAAAGTTTCGACAAAACTTGCACGGCATAGGTCTTTCCTGAACCCGTGGGTCCAAAAGCCAATATAGGTACTTGTGGCAGATTTATAAACTCATTAGGATAATAAGAGCGAAGATAATGGGTGTAAAACGATAACGAAAGTTTGGATACGTATTCCTCTTGACCTATTACATACTCCTTAAGAGTTTCCCTTATAGATGTTGGGTTGATAAGCGACCTATCCAAAATACTTAGTGCCGGGATGTTGAGCGATTGCGATATCTTCAGAACCTCTTTCAAGTGCACTTGACCAAACTCTTTGCTCCATTCAGCAATATGTGTTTTTGCTTTAGTACATAATTCCTCTTGATAAACCGGATCGCCGATTGCTGCTTCGCTTTTAGTTTCAACGTTCTTCCTTAACTGTTTTTTCAGTTTTTGGATGTCCGTTGAAGGATTGCCGGCAAATTTATCAACAATATATTTGATTGTACTTATCGGAATAGTTACATTTATAAAGAGCAACTCTCGTATGTCGGGAGGAAGCATCTCTATGGGGGGCGTTTGTGGCGTGATTATATGGGGCTGCATAGCTTAAAAAATTTATTGGTTCGAAAGCAAAAATACAACCGATGCTACTATATGTAATTGAGACGAAATGAGAATAAAAGGCGAGGGCTGAATGTAAAGAACATTCAGCCCTCGTTTGGACAGTTGAGATAATAACGTCAAACATTAACGCTTTTGGTTCCACGCATTAAAAAAATCGGGAAAATAATTGTAAAAAAAAGATTTCTCTTTGTTGGTCAGAGCAATATCTCTAAATGAGCGTATTCTTCTATTTTTAGCTTTCAAGAACAAATATCTTGTTGTTATACCGCTATTTTCAAGAGAATTTAGATTATAATCAGAATGATACGCTAAAATATGGTTAATGTATAGGTTTATTTCACTCTTATCAAATAGTTTTTTGTTATTATCATCAACCACATGCTTAGATAGTATATTTTTTTCAAAATGGTAGTATAGATAAATTGCAGCCCTTCTGAATATAAACAAGTCTGACAGGTCATAGTTTTTCTGAAATTCCCTTTGCAGTTTGTTTTCGTTGAAAACATCATCTATTGTCATTTTTGCACCATTAGCCCTTATTGCATTACCTCTCTTTATCACCTCTATGATTTCTTTTGATCTTATGTCAATATACTCTTCTTGTGTTATATTTGGAGCTATACTATACTGTTCTTCTGAAGGAGAAAGCAGATCGCCTGAAGAGTTTTTCTCAAAATACCACCAATTATACAGTTCGGCAAACTGTTTCTTCTGAGGACTTTCAGATGCAAACTCAATTATGGCGAGTTCTACGATGCTTTGGATAAGTATATCGCAATAAGTACTTCCCTCTAACTCTTTTTTCCAATAAAATGTGCGGAAGTTACTCATACTTTTTGATAAATCTTTCAAAAATGACATCGGTAGTCGCGATAAGATGATAACTCCTATGTGAGGGTATAATTCTTTGTGAATGTTAAGGTAATCATATCCTTGCTGTTTGTTTATTATGGGATATTCTGTAGAATCTTGAAGTCTCAAATCAACAAGAACGACATTAGGATTGAAGCTCTCAACAGTGTCCAACGCCTCTTTAACGGTTTTGCAACATTTTATATCCAGCATTTTTCTCGAATATTCAAGAAAGAACTTTATTCCCTTATCTTCATTATACTTATCGTCTAAAAGCAATACCCTTATCGCATTTTCTTGAGATTGTTTGACTTCGTTAGCTCTCAACTCTCCTTCCAATATATCGCATAAGCCGTAAAGTTCTTCTCGTGTAGTTGCATTAGAGATTCTCGGGTCATTGCCAAATAAACTTATGAGCTTGTTTTTTGTTTGCTCAATATCATTGTAGGCAATATCATGCTTCAATCTTCTTGTTTGGTCTTTTTTGCTACAAAAATATTTATTATCAAAACGCCTTACAGCATCTATCTTAGGCAAGAGTTTAATGTAATCGTCTATTGATCCCATAGTAACGTTAGCCATATCTACTGGTAGAGCAAATTCAATCCTATTTCCATTCTTAAAGCAAAAGCCATTGCTTAATCCAAATGTAGATATTATGTCCAATGATGGATCTGAACACAAAATCTCTTCTCTGGACAGAGATAAAGACAAAAATACAATAGGAATGGCTACATTATCTGACAACCTTAATTCCTGTGCTAACCGAATCCCATCGAAGATATTGTTTTTACCAGCCCAACCCAAATTAATTTGTACTACGAGAGCATCAGTGTCTTTAAAATTATTATCTCTTGTTCTATAATAATCAGACTCACATGTTATAACACTATGATAAATAGAGTTAAATAGCCCTTCAAATTTTATATCGTCTTGATTATCCTTGTTCACTAACCAAAGTATTTTCATATGCTTATTGTTTGTAATTATTTGCAATCTCTTTGAAATCCACAATGGTATGGATTATATGTAAATCGTAATCAAACATACCTTTGTCTTGTATGCTGTAATTTGAGTCAATTTCTGAGAAAAAGAAATTTCTATGAAAGTTAAAATCATGAATGTAGTAGATATAAGATTCTTTAGATATTGAGCGTCTTTCGACTCTACCTTTCGATTTTACTTTAAAAATAGGATTATCTTTCTCGGAATCAAATAGTTTTATATGTCTTTCTAAAACAAAAACGTACTCTTTTGTATCTGTTATTACATTGGGAATTTGTGTCCTACTAATTATCAATTTCTTATCAGTGTCTTCTATATCTACGATATAGCAGTAATTTTCATTCATTTCGGTTATTCGTCCTTTTATTAGCGTGAATTCAACTCCTTTGCCTATATTCTCAGGTGTACAGTACAATGAGTTAAAGAAAAGTACGGCATAATATCGTAAAGCATCTAAATTAGACAAATAAAGGTGTGTATTATTGTTACGTACCGTAATGAATTGATGTAGATGTTGGGGCAAATGGTTTTTCTCAATATCAGCATCTGTTCTACCGAGTTGGATATTCAGTAGCTTTTGAGATAATCCTATTTTTCTCGTGTATTCTGGGAATAACCCTTGATGCACAATACTGATTTTTTTTTCAAAACAAAAACTTAACAGGAAAAGGACTAATGACATATTTCTCCGTGAAAAATCAATATACTCTTTATCTGTCTGTAGTGAAAACTGAAGCTTTTCGATCATAATTTCAAAGCTGGTAAATATGATGTTTTTCACCTCCTCTTCAAAATCCTTTTCAGGCATACCAAATAGGGGCTCTCCTTTTACTTGATGTTTTAATGCGAATTTATATTCTTTTGCAGATCTTGAGAACTCCTTCATTAACGGAATAAAGTCTTTGTAAATAAAATTTATTATAGGATTGGTTATAATAATATTTATTGTTCGTATCAAGCTGTAATAATTCGATACGAGTTCTCTCCCTGACCAGTTTGCATCTTCTATTCCCGGTTTTGTCCAAAAAAAAATTGCCCTATTTTGCATGCAAGAGGTATGATATAGTTTTTGCTTTGATGCCGTTGTAACAATAATTGGGATTGATAACCAATCTTTTTTAAGCCTTTCAAGCAAAGCCATACCTGAAACGTTTTCAATATCTGCAATATTACCTCTTTCATCTTTTAACCTAATATCTAATAGGATGATATCAATGCTGTTATTAGCAATTATGTTTTTTATGCCATTGGCTATATCCTCTATGGATTCGTTTTTATTAGGCTGGTATGTGTGAAATTTATCCGAGCGTTCGCCATAAATCATCAATTGATATATATATCCCCATCCTCCATCTATGGCTTTGTCATCTATTAGCAAAACACTTGGAGCTACTTTACGCAACTCTTTGATTGTTCTTATATACCCATTCGACTTCTCATCGACATTGGAGTGGTTAAGGGCATTGAATATTTCATCTTGACTACTTTCTATATTCTTAAAAGTGTCTATGGCGGCTCTAATGTAAGATATTGAGTCTTGCAGATGCTCCATATCTTGTAGCTCTCTCTGTATGAAGCTACTGACCTTCTTATCCTCCCCGCCAAAGAGACTCCTAATTTTGGCTATCAAATCATCTGGCTTGGTCTGCCCGTAGAAATCTTCTATTTTTTGTTTGGAGAATTTTAATTGAGACAACTCCGATTCCTTTTGTTTTGCAATCTCTTCGAGCTCCTTCAAGGTCTTATTCGCTATCTCTCGGTTCTTAACTGCTATATCCAACTGCTTCAGCTCTTGTAGAATCGTATAATCATTTACGTCGTACAATAGTTGCATTACCAATCCTTGATAGCTATCGAAGAAGGTAAATGGTTGCTGTAACTCGGGGATTGTACGAACTTCACTTAAAGGATGAGATAGTGGTCGTGTGTTTGATTTTTCGCAGTCATAGCTTTCGATGATTCGGTGTACTTTGTATAGTTGTAACGCACCCCAGATGTTGGAGTAATAATGTCGATTGCGTACGAAATCATCTTCGTGCTTGAAGTAAGTTTTAGGATAGAACCGATCGGGGTTCTCACGAATAATCCTCTTGACAAAGTCTGCTATCGAAAGGCAACCAGTGTTTTTAGGCTCTATCACCGAAACACCTCTGCTGGTGACGATAAAATCACCTGGACGTTCTTTAAGGACACCCTCAATATCACAGCCAATAAGACAGAAGTGAGAATCACAATTATGCAGTCTCAGGTATTTTAATAACAATATGCCCGGGAAAGGAGTAAATTCATGCTCGGGCAATTGGCATTTGTAGTCTATATCCACAATAAATAGTACTGCATCGGAGTACTCAGCCATTATTCGTTTGACCACCTCGATGGGATATGGCAACATCACATGATATTTGGAAAAATCAACACTTTCATATTGTGCCGGTATGATTTTGATAGTTTCCCTTGCACTATTGCCGATTAATACAACTTTCTGTTTTTTTACATCCGATGGAATATTCATTATGTATTTCGTTTAATTTTCGCCAAATATTTCTACATAAATCTTTGTTTTGCAAGGATCGACCATCTCGGTATGTCCCTGAATAATGCCCGTTTTCAGATCTATAAAGTTTAGGTCTTTAAACATAATAGCACGCGATAAATCTTCGAAAGAACTATTAAAATTACTTTCATTTTTATTCAGTATTGCCTCAATAACCGGAATTATTCTTGGATATATGGCATCAGGGTATAATTCGTGTGCTCCTAATGCCTTTGCAAAGTATTGACATTTATTTAGCTCGGAATCAATGTTTTTGGGAAGATTATGATGCAATATCAGCGTGTAAGGCGAAAATAATTCGTACTTATTCATTATGTCTATAGCTTCGCAAGCAGTATAGTCGTCTGAAATTAACGCCAATTTCCATTCATTGGATTTTTTGTCCACTATGCCATTGGACGATAGTTTTACCACCTCCTGTTCTTTCAATTTATCGAGTACAGACCCTACTGTAGTGTAATCGTATATATGTTTTTGTATAAAATCATAGAAAATATAGGTGTTTTGATTATCCACCTTTTCCTCTAATTTTGTAAATCTTTCTCCTTGTATGTTGAGAAAACATACAATCTTAATGTTCCCAATGTTTATTGATGTCATATTTTATTGATATTAATTAAAAATCACCCCTCTTGCAGAAAATAGAGTTTCCATAAATGCGTATTTATTTCTTTCCTGTCCAATAATTACCTCGGCAATAGTTGATAAATGGATAAAACGTACTGACTTAGGAATATTGGTAGGGATGCCCTTTCCCGACAGAATAATAACTTTAAATAAAGCATTATCATTTAGCAATATATCTTTCAAAAAAGACTCTATTCCTTTGCTGTCTAAACTATATTTATCATCTGCTGTTCGATTATATGCGTAGATTAGCTTTTCAATTATCTCAATATGAAAAAGAAAAAAATAGGCATCCTTATTATTTGCCAGATACTGTATGGTTTTATCTAAACAGTCTTTTGAATAATTAGATACACTATATTTTATATCTTCCTGATCCGGCACTTTTATGTTTGTAAACTTGTATAACTCTTTGTATTTAACCGGATCTTCATCTATGGGTTTATAAGTCTGCTTTTCTGTTGCTTCTTGTACCCTTTCATCTAACACCACCACCTTAATGGGCAAGGTGTAAAAATAGTTAAGTTTATTTTGAAAATATTTTTCAGTAAGCGAATGCTGCACTTCTATGAAATTAACAAGATTCTCTTTTTCAATGGATTTTATTCCTTTTCCGTGATCCAAGACTGTAACTCCCACGTCAGAAATTACATCTTGCTTAATACCACAATTTATTCGAAGTAGAGGAGGAAATGTTTTTGGAAGTTTATTCTCTTGTTGATTGTTATAGTATAACACAGAAACAAGGGTTTCAAGCGAGTGCTTATTATCCGTTTGTATAAATCTACCTATTATATCATTTTTTATACATTCCGATGAGATATAAATCAACTTTCGAGAAAACAAATTCGCATGAGCATTTATTTTCTCTTTCATTTCATTTGGAATGGAGCTGTCTATAATGACAATCTCATGGTTATATGTCTGTGGGAACTGTATATCTTCCGGCGACATGGCATATAGTCCCTGATTCCGATATTCAGATTGTTTGAGGGCAGATAATAACCCCTGATTAGGCGTTATTATCAAAGCGTATTGTGGCTTGGAGACAAAAAACATATAAGATAGATTATATTTTCCATCCTCCAATTTGTGTGAAATTGCCTTTAATATCGGAACACTCATGTGCTTCCAACAGTCGGTTATATCCCATCTACAATAAGGTGCATATATATAATTGTCTATTATATCTTTGGGGATATTTCGCAAATAAGCCGCAGCTGTTTTCATCTCTATGAGTCCCCAACCATTTTCTCGTAAATTCAATGTCTCTTTGTCAAGAATAGGCATAGACAACATAGTATTTATGGACTCCAGTATATTGGAAAGTTCCATAGCTTTATATTCCGTATGCTCTCTAATTATAATAGCATACATAGAAGAAAGTATCTTATTTAGCTCTTCTTCCTTTTCTGCGATATCCGATAGCAAAGCAGTGTTGTCTAAATATGTAGGTGGGGTTTTATCATAATGTCGTTCCGCATCTCTTCCCCCACAGGATATTCCTAAATCAAAGTCATATAAATCTGGAGCTTTGCTTACTTTTTGCAACATTTCTGTTCCTTCTTTTATGGCGATAGTAAATTTAAAATTATCTTTTGTTACATCTTTTGCATGTTTGGCTGTATTTCGCACGATATTTTCCAAGATATTGTAGATGGCATGTACTCCAATCTCCCCATTAGGAATTGATACCC
This sequence comes from Bacteroidota bacterium, assembly GCA_041846575.1. GTDB lineage: Bacteria > Bacteroidota > Bacteroidia > Bacteroidales > Dysgonomonadaceae > JBGZFC01. The sequence continues at coordinate 6,708 of JBGZFC010000083.1, read as the reverse complement.
AAACATCTTTGTTTTCGGGTAGCTCCTTATATATTTTGGGGACAAAATTTTCGACTCCTGATATGTAGTGTGTTGAGTATTTGTTCCCAATGAATTTATCAATTGTTTTTTCTATGGAAATTTTTCCGCTAATATGAAACGTATTAAGGAGTGCTAAAAGATAACTTTGGCGGGTTCGAATATATTCAAAATACATTTTCGATAAGTTCTCGTGTGTTTCATTATCTTCGCACTCCGGCAGGGTAAATGCTAAACGAGCCAAAACTTGTGCCCCTTGATTGTGGTCGTTTACACGTTGCTGTATTTTGTACCAAGCATCATTCCTTTTGCTGTTGTATAGCATATTACGCTTGTAAACGTTTTGGGCTGTAATTGTAGCTCTATCGGTTTCTGTCAAAATATAAGCAAGAAAATTCTCGAAATCAGCAACATAATCGCTTATTTTTTTACTCAATTCGTTAGGGAAAGTAAATGTGATGAATCCTGTTACGTTACAAGAGTCATAATATGGAGTGAAAAAGAAATAGGCAATATCCCAATCGGAACCCAAAAATTGGTCTATACTTAGAATTAGTTCACTTAACTCGTCTTTATAGCATTCAATATTCTGTTTATACTCTATTCCCTTAAAAGAGTAATCACGTAGGGCACGATCAATCACCATATCCCCATAACTATATTGCATTGGCTGTAAAAACCTTGCAGCTGCTTCTGATATATTTTTCTTCTTTATACCGATTATCTCTCTTTCATCTACTCCAATAAGTCGTGCTAGTCCTGTCTTATAAGAGAAGTTGATTGATTGCCCTATCATTTTTTGTGCTTGACAAATACTTTTGACAGGCATATAGACTCTTTTCATTTCGGTTTTGTAAGCCTCCCTTTTTGAAAACATGGATATGTGCTCCGGTTCTCCGTATTTCATTTGGTTAAACATACCGTAAGACGAAACCATTGCGGGAATATGCCCCGAAAAATCATAATTGGCAAAATCGCTGCGAATATATCTTGTATTAACGTCAGGATGCTTAGCATCGTAGCCGTTGAGTATTTGTCGAAGAACATAATTGAAATTTTCTGACACCCACTCCAAATCGTGTAGTAATTCACTCATAAAATTTATCTGTTTATTGTAAGTTTAAGGTTATCGTGATAGTCATATTTCAACTCATTATAATGTTTGGGATGACGGATGGACAAAACCGACAGGTTGTTGTCTTTACAATTCACTTTCTCCAATTTACTGAGATGCGCAATCTCAAGGGTTTGTAGTCTATTTCCCGAACAGTTTAGTTCTGTCAGGGTGTCATTTGGTGATAGTACGAGTTCAGATATCTGATTGTTACAGCAATTCAAGTTGGAGATACTGTCTAATGTGGACAGATCCAACCTAACAATCTGATTGAAGGAGCAATCTAAACTATACATATCCCCATCCCCTTCGACATTCAATGAAGATAACCGATTGTGGCTACAAGATAGCTTACGGAGCTCATTGAAATGGGAGACATCCAATGACTGTATTCTATTATGAGAACACAATAGAGTATCCAGCGATGCTAAAGGCGAAAAAACAAGATGTTCGATTTGATTGTGGCTACACTTCAAATATTGCAAGGTGTTTAACTCTGTTATAATTAATGCAGTTAATCTGTTGTTTGGACATATTATAGTTTTTATATTTGCACTGTTTATAGATAGGATTGTAAGTTGATTGTTGCGGCAGGAGATTTCCTCCAAATTTGGAGAGAATACAGCTTCTAATTTAGACAGATTATTGTTTGAACAGGCTAAAAATTGTAGATTAGTGTTTTTCGATATATCAAGCTCTGATATTGAATTATAGGCGCAGTCAAAATCGTGCAGGTTAGGACATTCGGATATAGCGATTTTTTGTACTTCATTATGAGGGAAATACAGAGAAGTCAATGAGGAGTTATTTCTCAACTGAATTTGAGAAATTAGATTATGCCCACAATCCAAATATCCCAATGCTGTGAGTCCTGAAATATTGATTGTTTTGATTCTATTTTTCCAACATTCCAGCTTATTCAGATTGATATTTTGAGATATATCAAGCGACGTTAATAAATTGTTGGAGCAATCTAAAAAGCTCAAGTCTTTTAAATGTGTTAGACTTAACGCACTTAGCTTGTTCCACGAACAATATAATACTTTTAACTCAGGGTTCTCCTTTGTATCCAAGAAGTCCAAGGAAAGATTGATACAGAAGAACTTTTCGATCGGCACTTCGCTATACACCCTGATAACGCTACTCTTAATAGCACCCGAAATAAGGTCTATGTTTGGTGGGTATGCTATTTTCGTTCCATCTCCCCAATCTACATAGATAGTGCTACCACTTTTTGCCTTGAACTCAATACGAGAGGCAATACTTTTAGTTGTCCGCATTTGGATAAGGTAATAGTTATCGAAATTCAATTTGGATTCTATCGGATACATTTTGTTGTATTACTTTTGGTTCAATATGAAAACTTGGAACTATTATTTTCTAAAAATCACAACATCATTTGACATGTTGTTTTTATCTTTTGTCAATCCACCAAAACTGTCGATAGTATTTATGTCATAATACTCAAGTTCGATATCTTTGTGTAGAGTTATTCTTTGCAGATAGTGACAATCATTCAGAGACAAGGTTGTTAACTTCAAGTTATTGCGTAAATCTATTGATATCAAACTTGTATTACTGCAATATAATTCTTTTAGAAGAACGTGTTTGGACAGGTCAAGCTCAACGACATCTGTATTAGAGCAATCTAAAGTCTCTAATTGGGTATTGTTCGTAAGGTCTAATTCAGACACCTCAGTTGACGAACAGTCCAAATGTTTTAAAGTACAATTTTTGCTCAAATCCAGAGACTTGATATCGTAACATTTAGCTAACACTAAAGACTCCAAACCCTTGTTGTTGGAAACATCAACCGAGTCGGGGCGAATGGCTGAAAAATCGATATGGGTAATGTATTGTTTGCCATATATGGTAATTTTTCTACCTTTGGACTTCTGGTTTACCTCTATTTCATTTGAATAGCCTTGTAAATCTTCATCAGAGCAATACTCTCCGTCATACGACTCAATAATTTGCTCATACAACTGTTTAAAGTATCTCTTAGGGGAGTATTCAACCAAAACTCCGTCACCAAAATCTATGGCAAAGTCGCCTTGTGTCTTCAAAGTCAAGTAAATGGTTACTCCCATAAAGTATGGAGGAGCTAAAGAAAAACTAATCAGCTCTTGGTAACTTGGAAAATCTTCTGTCCTTTTTTTTACTCGTTCGGAGACGAAGAGATTACATTGTGTTTGTTTTCTGCTTGTTGGAATTTTATTTTCGCTCATAATTATTCAATTTTGATTTTGTTAATGTGCTATCATAGAGATCGATCTCTTAATTTTTTTGTAAAAAATATTTTTTAAATCATGCGTCCTGACATATCATCCAGTGTTTTTAAGAAGTATTGTGATGTTAATTTAGTAAATCGAATTACTTCTTTTTGTAAGTTGAATATTTCTCTATAAAGTAACCTATTTTGTGTTTTTTCTAATTTCGACTTCAGCCCCAACTTCTTCAAATATTTTCTTAAGTATTTCCGCTTCATCTTTCGTAACTCTTTCTTTAATTGCTTTAGGTACAGACTCAATTAATTCTTTTGCTTCAGCAATACCTAAACCAGTAGTGTCTTTAATAAGTTTTACTAAAAGTAACTTAAGCATAGAACCTTGCGATTTTAATACCACATCGAATGACGCTCCTTCTCCGTTTGTAACATTTGATGTATCTTTTATGCTTAAATATGCTGCACGTGCTCGCTTAAGCTTCTCTTCATACTTCTCCTTTAATTCAGGAGTCATATCGCTAATAAACTCAAACTCCCAAGTACAATTAGTATTGGAACAAAGACCTGTATAATGGTCTTCTACTAGTGTATTACATACTGGACAATGTTTCATACTATTGTTATTAATTCAAAAAAACATTCAAAAATATTTTCATTCTTTCAAGAGCTGATTTTGCACGATCTTCGCCCTGCTCAGCCGATTTTTGATACCATTTTATTGATTCAAAATAATCTTGAGTTACACCTCGACCGGTTTGATACATAACTCCTAAATTGTATTGACCAACAGCATCTCCTTGTTCGGTAGATTCTCGATACCATTCTACAGCTTTTGAATAATCCTGTGGTACGCCAAGTCCTTTTTCATACATATATCCAAGTCTATTAGCATCATCACCATTAAAACATATTTCATGAGATGCTCTAAAATAAATATCAAAAGCTTTTGCATATTCCTTATTGTCCATTAACTTACGAGCTTTTTCTAACTCTGCTTTATAATTTTTATCACCAAATGTAGTTTTAATATGTTCATTTTTTTTCTTATCCTTTTTTTCGATTGCTCCATTTTTAACACCAGAGTGTTGTGTCTTTTTGATTTGTGAATAGGCGGCACGTGCTCGCTTAAGTTTTTCTTCATACCGATCCTTTATTTCAGGTGTCATATAGCTTATAAACTCAAACTCCCAAGTACAGTCAGTGTTGGGATAAAGACCTGTATATTGGTCCTCAACTTGTGTGTTACATACTGGACATTTTTTCATATCAATTATTTTAATCTAAGATTTAAATTAATTTTATTTTAGAAATTTATATGCGAATAATACAGTTTATACAATGTTTCATTTTTTTTCTATCACTTTATTCTTTTTCTTCCAGTTTAGCCTTTTCCGCTTCATACCACTTCTCGATATATTTTAAGGCTAGCTCTTGTTGATATGTAGCTATTTTATCAAGAATTATCTTATTGCTTTTTAGCTCCGCATCCAATTTGTCTTTTTGTGATTGAATATGTAACTCTCCTTTCAGTTTGGCTGCCTCCTCTGCCAAACTTAAGAGTTCATTTATTTCAGATTTTTTTTGAGATATAAATTCCTTTTGCTCAATCATTGTTTCATATTCAATTCTATCAAGTATTTCATCATAAGGGCCTCTTCTCGTTATAAGTTTTGTGAAAATCGGAGCAAGTTCTATTGTTAAAAAGAGTAGTGTTATCATAAGACTTGTCCACCACATAGTTCTATCACTTTTAGTCAAATCACCCAAAGCTTCAATTTGAGTGATGAAGTTATTTGTAAACGCACGTTCTGAAGTAATGTTTGCTTTTTTAGTTTCTTCGTCTGCCTTTACTCTAGATTCCTTTAAAATAGTCTCTTCATTTGTTTTTTCATTTTTCTTATCTTCTATTTCTTGCTGTTTTTGCTTTTTATGCTTTTTTCTTGCCTCATCAATTTGATTGTTAATTCTATTAACCTCCGCTTGCTGATCTCTGATTTCCACATTCAAAACTCCAATAGCTCTATTTTCAAATGCTATTTTATCATTGGCTTCTTTGGTTAGTTGATTATCGACAACATTACCTTGGTCATCCAATACCGAACGATAGTTGCGTTGGTCGTTTTTAATTGAACGAATCCTATTTCTATGATTTTCAATTTTAGGGCTATTGGCTTTTTTAATTCTACTTAATGCACTATTAGCTTGTAAAAGTTCATTGTTAATCAGGTCTTTCACATTTTGCGGGTCACTATTTAACTCAATATAGAGACTTGATATTAAAGTATCAATATCTGAAATTCTGTTCTCCTTATCAGAAACACCATATATGTTATCGAATTCTGAAGCATTACTCTTTTTAGATAGAATTTCATTTTTCTTTATCTGTTCTGCTAAACGACTTTCAAATATTTTAATTTCAATGGGCTTAGAGATTACCATTGCAATAATAACTGCTAAAACTATACGTGGAGAAGCTTGCAACAGTTCTCCCAATACTTTTTCTTTTTGACTATCAGATTTTTGCTTTCTAAATGTTGAAACAATAAAACGGTCTAAATTAAAAATAACTAACCCCCACAGAATGCCGAATAAAGCAGCCGGAATCAAAGCTTCTGTATCAATATGAGTTAGGTCTCCATTTCTAAAAACAGTATATAGTGCATATCCTCCCGATAATGATGCTAATATCCCTGTGAACAAGATTGTAACACCAATTCCGGTATATTTATTCCATTCCGTCGGACATTGTTTCAATACTTCTTTGTCAACACCTGCACATGTGCATAGGAAGTTTTGTATTTTACTTAATTTCCTTTCTTCACTATGTTTTAGTTTTTCTTCTGATTCTTTCATATAGTTTTGAAAAATTAAAAATTGATGTTTTTAAGTTGTATTTTGGTTTTATTTTATTTATGGGTATTTTTTGAGTAACATATTCCGGCACGCTTAAGTTGAAGTCAGGCAATTTGATAGACAAATCTATGTTTGGAGAATTTAAAACTATTGAATTTAGTTTAAATCTACTCTCAAAATCAGGCATAGGAACTTTCAGAGATTCAATAATTGGAGTAGGGAAAACTTTAACAAATACTTCTTGTTCTACACGAGCCAAGTCTTTGTAAAAGCTATTAGCATGATCATACTTTAGCGGGATAGCTTCGTTGCCTAATTTATCAATAAAATCCCACTTATTACTTCCATCAACTGCACTCTGAAATATTAAAGCAGCAATATTAGCCCTATAAATTTTCGGATTAAATTCTTTATTTATCTTATCTTTAAATGTAAAAATCTTTTTTTCTGATACTATATTAAGTTCATATAAACGCCTACACTCCGCTAATTTTTT
>JBGZFC010000082.1:0-3075 GCA_041846575.1 Bacteroidota bacterium | reverse complement strand
CCAAGAAACCCGATATAACGAGCTGTTTTTCGTCCTAAATAGCGACTTATCTGTCCCATTCCCCAATTATTTTGGTAATCTTTATCGGGAGCATATAGCCAGTTCCAGTCTTTCAAAGCTCCTACCATCAAACTGATTCCTAATAATAACAATGCCAAAGCAAGTATCTTTGAAAATATTGAAGGATTTTCTTTTAAAAAACGTTCTAAGGACTCCATTTTTATAATAATTAATAGGTTTACAATTCAAAAAGTTACTTTCAAACCGTTTTTCCCTTTTCAGAAGTATGAAAGTAACGCTATATTAGCTGTTTATTTCTTGTCAAACGATAATCGACAACCGAAATAAGTGTATAATATATAAATCCCGCAAAAATAGGAACATACGGAGCCTCTACAAATAGCCCTTCTCCTGATTTTATCCATTGATAGGCTTCGGATTGTACAAAATCTTCTCCCAAAGCCAGAGGCGGTATTACATTACGCATAAATACTGAAACCATTAACACGACAAAGTAAATAACTGCAGCAACAATTGACATTAGTATCATTCTTTGCTTAATCAGTTTGTTTGCATCAAAAAAAGCAAATCGCATTCGAGTTAGCACTGTTGTTAGGTAGATTATCAAAATGGAATTGTCTCCAACCTGAAGCGAAGCGTTAAAACTCCAAGCAAATAAGCCATACAACGGAAAAAATAACCATAAAGATACTTTTCTTGGGAAAATAGCCATAAAAACCCCTGAATGTACCATTATAAATTCAAAAGCCATTAGTGTTGCGAAACTATACACCCTGTAAGCGTCATCGTATGTAGCAAAGCACCAAACGTACGCATACGAAAACGCTATTGTTGCAGTTTGCAACACTCCGGCATATTCAAAGGATTTGTCAAATCGTTCTAAAATATTCACTTCCGTTTTTATGTGTTTTTATTTTTATTCACCTAATTCTAAAACTTTATGCTGCTATTCACAATTAATTATCTTACAAAAGTAACTTAACAATGGTTTTTTATATTAAAAAGCTAAAATCGGTAACCGAATTATCTAAATAAATGTTGCTTCACGAAAATCGGCAACCGGATTATCTAAATGAATGTTGCTCCACGAAAATCGGCAACCGGACTGTCTAAATGAATGTTGCTTTACGAAAATCGGCAACCGGATTATCTAAATGAATGTTGCTTTACGAAAATCGGCAACCGGATTATCTAAATGAATGTTACTTTACAAAAAAAGGCAGCCGAATTGGTTTATTTGGTTTTACTTTGCCAAAATCGGCTGCCAAATTAATTAAAATAATATTAAAATATAGAAACTGAAAACTTTTTATGGAAAATTTATATAAAAACTATAAAATTGCTATTACTTCGCTGGCTTTCTGATAGTCGTTCTGCATATCGGCTTGTGTGTAAGGCGAATAACGAGCCATTTCACAATTTGCCAGTAGTTTTAATAGGGCGTCAATAGGTTCATTCTGAACAGATTTTTCCTCCAAAAGCTCACGGATACGCTCTTTGCTAAGTTCTGATGTTTCGATATGGAGTTTAGCTTTCAGATAGTTATGTAAGCCACGCTCCAACGCCTCGTAGAAAGTATCTTTTTGACCCAAATTCTTTTTGGCAGCAGACAAATACTTTTTCGCCAACCTATTTGCTCGACGGATTCGGTTGCCCTGAACATCACTTACACGAGCCTCGTGCCATTTCCAGTAAAAAATACCTGCCGGAATGAGCAAAAGAGGCAATAACCACCATAAGTAAAAGGCTATAGACCCAAAGAAAGGCACGGCATTGACCGGCGACAAGTCCGCCTTCAATTTCAGGAACCGGAATGCCGCTACTTGGCTTTGTACATCTTGTTTTTGAACTCCTTGTTGGGCTATTGCTCCTTCGGTAACGTCAATCAGTAGTTCGTTTGAGGCTTCGGTAACGTATTTTCCCGTTTCCGGATTAAAATAATTGAACGAAATCGACGGAATAGGGTATTTCCCTTTGTATTGTGGTACTATGGTATAAGTATTTGTAACTGTTCCTTGTATGCCTGATAGCGAAGTGGTAAGTTCTTGCTGCTGTTCGGGGTCATATACTTCCAAAGCAGAAGGGAAGTTCAGTTTCGGCATTTCAAACAGATTAAAATTACCTTTACCCGAAATCTTCACTTTGGCATTGAGGGTCTCATCGGCTTTCACTTCCTTCTTCGAGAGTACTGTTTCGAGCGAAAAACTACCCACTGCCCCCGAAAAGTTTGCCGGCTTGCCCTCCTGAGGAAGGTCTTTGATGTCAAGGACTTGTGCTTCTCCTGAAATATTTTTTTCGGTAGAAACAACAAGCCTTCTTCGGAATCTATCTGTTTTGTTTGTGGGAATTTGCATTGGCAATTTCACCGAAATAGGTTCAATATTTACCTTTCCTGATTTCTGCGGGAACAAAACCAATTGTTTAATGGTTACCACCCGATATTTTTTTCCATTGAGCATTCTTTCGGAAACTTTCCAATCGCGGATATGTTCTTCTTCCATTACAAAATTCCGAAACTCGGGCGAGGTTGTTACCCCTTGCCGAAATCCGTATTTATCTTGAACGTACAGTTTATAGACGATAGAAATTGCCTCGTTCAAGTAAGGATTTTGTTTGGAAACTTCTGCCGAAATAAAAACCTCATCGGAAGTAACCTCCGGAATTTCATAATCCGAAATGTCTTCTTCCTCCTCCTCGAAAGGGTCAAAGCCTGGAAAAGGGAAATTCCCGAAGGGAAATCCGCTCCCAAACCCGCGTAACGGATTGGCATTGGCAGTTTGGTTCTGAGGATTTTGAACGGCATCGGTAACCGTTACAGAAATGGGTTTGGTTTTATAAATTTTGTTATCAACTTCAATGGAAGCCTCACCAATGGTGAGTTTTCCTTTTCGGGTGGGCTCCAAAACAAACGTAAAAACAATAAGTTGGGTTATTTTTCCGTTTTTGTTGATGTGTTGTACCGATTGCCCACGTTCAAGAATAGAAAAACCATCGAAATTCGGAGCAGAAAAATTATCTCCGTTCTTGTTTATAGAAAAATCGACCCGTAGATGT
>JBGZFC010000081.1:0-7548 GCA_041846575.1 Bacteroidota bacterium | reverse complement strand
TGTTTCACAGCAACTGCGAAACAAAATGTAATTCAGGATATAAAGGATTATTTTTACGAAAAACTATCGTTAAGATTGGAGACCTTCTGCTCAAACGCCTCTCGTACCAATCTTAATTATAAGATAATCCCGAAAGACAATGAGGAAGACAAATACGATGCATTACGAAATCTTCTTGATGCAAAAAAATGTCCAACTATTATATATGTTTCAAGAACACGGAGGGCTTACCAAATCGCTGAAAGATTGTCAAACGACGGATACCTTGCAAAGCCTTATCATGGAAAGATGGATAAGCAGGAAAAGTCGGAAAACCAAGATGCATTTATACGAGGCGATGTTGATATTATGGTTGCAACATCTGCATTTGGAATGGGAGTAGATAAGAAAGATGTCGGGATGGTAATTCACTACGAATTGTCCGATTCTCTTGAGAACTATGTACAAGAAGCCGGAAGAGCCGGAAGAGATGAGAATATTACTGCCGATTGTTATGTCCTTTTCAACGAAGAAGATTTAAGCAAGCATTTTATTTTGCTCAATCAAACCAAGTTGAACATAAAAGAGATTCAACAGATTTGGAAAGCAATAAAGGATATTACTCATTTCAGGTCAAGTGTTTCGCATTCTGCGTTGGAAATTGCCCGTAAAGCAGGCTGGGACGATAATGTAGCTGAGATAGAAACCAGAGTTACAACAGCTATTTCCGCATTGGAAGAAGCCGGATACCTTAAGCGAGGGCAAAATATGCCCCGAATTTTTGCCAATAGCATCCTGTCTAAAAATGCTCAGGAAGCCATCGAAAAAATACAGAAATCAGAGAAATTTAATGAGAAACAAAAGCAGCAGGCTGTAAGAATCATCAAAAAACTTTTTTCAAGCAAAAGTAGAAAGCAAGCAACCGATGAAGCGGCCGAATCAAGAATTGACTACATATCAGACCACTTGGGAATAGTAAAAGAGGAGGTTATTAATGTTGTTAATCTATTGCGAGAAGAAAAAATATTACCCGACACAAAAGATTTAACAGCGTTTATAAAGAGAGGTGAAAATAAAAACCGCTCACTAAGCATTGTCAATTCAATCAGTAAAATCGAAAAGTTTCTTGTGTCCCAATTTGAGGAACAAGAAAAGTCTTTTCACATTAAGGAACTTAACGAACAAGCAGAGAGAAATGGATGTGAGAGTGTTTCGCCTAATAAAATAAGAACCATAATCAACTTTTGGGTTATTAAAAACTGGATAAAGAGAAAACAGCATGATTATTCAAAAAATCATCTAACAATAATATCAAATTATTCAGAAGCGGAATTATATGACAAACTTGAGAAAAGACATGAATTGGCCCGTTTCATTGTCGATTTTCTTTACCTAAAAAGCACGCAAAACCTATCACCGGATGAGACAAAAGAAGAACAGGTTCTGGTTGAATTTTCCGTTCACCAACTTAAAGACGAGTATGAGAAACAAAACGCTCTATTTAAGCCCGACATTAAACTGGCAGACATTGAAGACGCGCTGTTCTATTTATCCAGAATTGATGCAATAAAGATAGAAGGCGGTTTCCTTGTGGTTTATAATAAACTGACCATTGAACGACTTGAGCAGGATAATAAGAAAAGATATAAAACCGAAGACTATAAGAAACTAAATCAGTTCTATGAAAATAAAATACAACAAATTCATATTGTAGGTGAATATGCCAAGAAAATGCTTAAGGATTACAAAGAAGCCTTACAGTTTGTTGAAGATTATTTTCAATTGAACTATTCTTCTTTTCTTAACAAGTATTTTAAAGGCAGTAGGCAAGATGAGATAAAAAAAAATATTACTCCGGCGAAGTTCAAACAACTTTTCGGAGAATTGTCTCCTTCACAATTAAGTATCATTAAAGACAACGACTCGCCATATATTGTTGTAGCAGCAGGTCCCGGTAGTGGGAAAACAAGAGTGTTGGTGCATAAACTTGCCTCTTTATTGCTAATGGAAGATGTAAAGCATGAACAACTTCTAATGGTTACCTTTTCAAGAGCTGCCGCAACTGAATTTAAGAAACGGTTGTTCAATTTAATCGGAAATGCGGCCAGTTTTGTCGAAATAAAGACTTTTCATTCGTATTGTTTTGATTTATTGGGTAAGGTTGGTTCAATTGAAAAATCAGAAGCGATCATTAGCAAGGCCGTTGAGAAAATTAGAAATAATGATATTGAGCCCAACCGAATCACCAAAACAGTTTTGGTTATCGATGAAGCTCAGGATATGAATTGTCATGAGTTTGAGTTAATAAAAGCTTTGATTGAACAGAACGAAGAAATGAGGGTAATTGCCGTGGGTGATGACGACCAGAACATCTACGAGTTTAGAGGCGCCAGCTCAAAATATTTGGAACAATTTATCACCGAACAAAAAGCCAAAAAAGTTGAACTGATTGAAAATTATCGAAGCAAGGCAAATCTTGTTGAATTTACCAATCGGTTTGTAGAAAAAATTACTCATCGTCTTAAAGAAACTCCTATTGTACCTCACTCAAATGAGAACGGTTTATTAAAACTAATCAAGCATACCGGCTCTAATCTGATTGAACCTGTTGTTAATAGCATACTATCTTCTGATTTGCAGGGAACTACTTGCGTTTTAACTCATACAAACTTTGAAGCATTACAAATAGAAGGGCTTTTATTAAACAACGGATTGCCTGCGAAACTAATTCAAACCAACGATAGCTTTAGTTTATTCAACCTATTGGAAGTACGATACTTTATTAAACAACTTGGTTTTTCTGAAGACAAATATATTATTAGCGATAACAGATGGAAGAATGCAAAGAGAAACCTTTGGGATAAATATAAAGAAAGCACAAAGATTGATATTTGTATTAACCTGATTAAGGATTTTGAGCTAAGCAATTCAAAAAAGAAATATCAATCAGATTTTGAGGTGTTTGTAAAGGAATCGAAATTAGAAGACTTTGTTAATGCAACGGATGAAACAATTTTTGTTTCAACTATTCATAAGGCTAAAGGCAAAGAGTTTGATAATGTTTTTCTAATGCTTGATGGCTATAATCCGGACAATGATGAGAAAAAAAGACAACTGTATGTTGCAATAACTAGGGCGAAACAAAACCTCACAATTCACCTCGATGGTAATTATCTTGACGATATTTCTGGTCAACACATTGAACGTATAAATGACGATTCTGAATACAATCAACCAAAATTGTTGGTAACACAACTGTCTCACAAAGATATTTGGCTGGACTATTTCATTTCAAGACAAGGCATTATAGCTAATTATAAAAGCGGCGATGAATTAATTCCGAACAACGATGGGTGTTACGACAAAAATGGAAATTGTATAGTAAAATTTTCAAACAGCTACAAAGAGAAAATAATCGAATATGAAAAAATGGGATATAAACTGTCAGAATCGAAAATAAACTATATTGTTTATTGGAAGAAAGAAGAGCAAGAGAATGAGATTCTAATAGTTTTACCGGAATTGAAATTTAAAAAGCACGATGCCATAACAAGCGGTCATAAAACATAGCAGTTTCAGTGGTAATACAAGTACAGTCCCCACAGGCAAGGTCGTCACGGGTGTGAGAAGTTCGCAGCCACGTAATCCGCTACGTTTCATACCGCCGACCGTTAATAAGTAAACTCATCTGAGCAAAACCTCCTCTCTCAGCCTCACCGTTGCAAAGGGATTTTTGTTTTGACTAAATGAAAAGGATTTTTTGAGTTTTTGCAAGAAAATAAATTAATTAAACCAAAATCATTAAAAACAAGGCGATACTGTTGCAACGATTTCACTTTCGTGTGGTGGAGTCGGAAAGGTTTTGCACAGATACAAAGTCGGTAAAAGACAATTACAAGACGTTTTCGGGCAAGTAGTTGAAAAAAAAACAGGCTCTTTTAGCATTATGTGTGGATTATAGCCAATTGAGCCGTCGCCTTTGTTGGTGTCTATCACACGATTGATATCAACATAATGTTTCTTGTATATTTTTAAGAAAAATCAATCAAAACCGTCTCTGGCTACAACTCCCTGTTCGTAGTAATGCTTCACGTTTTGCATATCGGTTACCAGATGTGCAACTTCAATAAGTTGTTTTGGAGCATATCTGCCGGTAATGATAATTTCGGTTTGCGGATGCCTGCTTTGTAGCATTTCCAGAACGCTCTCAACGGTGATAAGATTGTAGTAGATGGCTATGTTTAGCTCGTCTAAAATTAACAAATCGTACTCTCCGCTTTTCAAGATATCCGAACACTGTTTTAGACCGGTTTGAGCAAATTCTATATCTCTGTCGTTTGGTTTTCTGTTGATAAAACAGCCGTTACCAAACTGTTTTATGGTCAGATTATCAAATTTATCAGCCATTTTATTTTCTTGTGTTGGCAGATTTACCACAAATTGTGCTATAAAAACTTTGTGTCCGGCACACAGAGAGCGAACAGCCATGCCGTAAGCCGCCGATGTTTTTCCTTTACCGTCGCCGGTATATATTTGAATGAACCGTTGTTTTGTCAATTTTCTTTTTCTTATTTTATCAATTTCATTCTTATAATTTTTACATCTTCCGTAGGACGGTCTTGACGATTTGTTTCTGTTTTAGAGATTTTTTCTGCAACATCCATACCTTTTATAACTTCGCCATACACGGTGTAATTTCCGTCGAGATGAGGTGTGCCGCCAATTGTTTGATAATCCGAACGTGCTTTCTCGCTCAATATATAAGTCGAGTCTTTAATGTTTTTATTTTGCATAATATTGTTTCGTTCGATTTGGTCGAGTTGTTCTTTAGATAATTTTCGTCCTGTCACGATGTAAAATTGGCATCCAGATGAAGCTCTTTCCGGATTTACGTTATCGCCTTGTCTTGCAGCCGCCAAAGCTCCATATTTGTGATAAATGCCCGGTGTGCGAATTTCTGCGGGAATGGTATATCCAACATCGCCACTACCTAATCTCGCGTTTGCAGTTGCATCTTTTGAGTCGGGGTCGCCACCTTGAATCATAAATTCATTAATAACTCTGTGGAATAGTGTACCGTTGTAAAATTCAGACTGCACCAGCTTTATAAAGTTGTCGCGATGTAAAGGCGTTTCGTTGTAAAGTTTCACTATAATGTCGCCTTGAGTGGTTTCAATTAAAACCTTTTGTTCTTTGTTTTTATTCATTTTAATTGTATTGCAAGATATTGCAAATAAGCATAATGTGATGATTAATAAATTTCTTGATAGATGTTTCATGTTGAAGTAAATGTTTTTAAATATTTGCTAATTAATTTATTATGTTAGATTTAAAAATCTCTTGCAGTTTTATCCATTCAAATTTTGCGTTTGAAGGTGAGATTTCGTTCCAATTATCTGTGTCAAAAGTAAAACAGATTGCTGATGCTGTTGGCAAGTTATCTAATCGGACACCCAGATAATTCACTAAATCGGTTAAGCCGGGATTGTGTCCAACTAATATGCAACTTGTTGCTGTATTTGATAGTTTGCCTACAAAATTAAGTATTGTAATAACCGAAGCCAAATATAGAGTAGAATCCGATATAATTTCTTTAGCCGGATATTTCATTGCTTTTGCAACATTTTTTGCAGTATCGAAAGTACGTTTTGCCGAAGATGATAATATAATATCAGACACGCCTAACATTTCAAACAGGAAAAAGCCCATATCTAAACTGTTTTCTTTTCCTCGTTCGTTTAGAGGACGGTCGAAATCATCGAGCAGAGAGTTGTCCCACGATGATTTGCCGTGTCGTAAAATAACAAGTCGTTTCATTATTTGTAATTATGTTGTGTGCATATTTTTTTGTACAAAAATACAACATTTTATTACTAAAATATTGTAAAACTCATATATTCTTTTTTATTTTTCTATATTTGCAGGATACTTTTGGAAAATATAAAATCAAATATATGTCTAAGAAAATATTAGTTACAGGAGGAACCGGATATATAGGTTCGCACACTGTAGTTGAGTTGCAACAATCGGGGTACGAGGTTGTTATTGTAGATAATTTGTCGAATTCGAGTTCCGATGTTATAGAAGGTATTACAAATATTACCAATATCCGTCCATTTTTTGAGAAAATTGATTGTGTGAATATTGATTTGTTAAGGTCGGTTTTTAAAAAGTACAAAAATATTGAAGGTATTATCCATTTTGCGGCAAGTAAAGCTGTAGGCGAATCAGTTCAAAAGCCGCTGATGTATTATCGCAACAATCTTGTTTCTCTGATTAACTTGTTGGAATTGATTCCCGAATTCAGTGTAAAAGGTATAGTCTTCTCTTCATCGTGTACGGTTTACGGCGAGCCTGACAGCAATCCTATTGATGAAAATGCTCCGATAAAACCTGCAGCATCGCCATACGGAAATACCAAACAGATATGCGAAGAGATTATTCGCGATTTTGTAAATTCAGGTTCACGAATAAAAAGCGTTATCTTGCGATATTTTAATCCGATAGGTGCACATCCATCGGCACAAATCGGTGAATTACCAATTGGTGTTCCTCAAAATTTGGTTCCATATATTACTCAAACGGGTATGGGTATTAGAGAAAAGCTTAGTGTATTTGGTGATGATTATAATACACCCGATGGAACTTGTATTCGCGACTATATTGATGTTGTAGATTTGGCAAAAGCGCATGTTGTAGCCTTGACACGTATGTTTGAGAATAAATCGGATGAAAAAATAGAGATTTTTAATTTGGGAACAGGAACGGGGTTGTCTGTTTTGGAATTAATCAAGGTTTTTGAGAAAGTTACACAGAAGCCTTTAAATTATCAGATAGCCGATCGTAGAGAAGGCGATATTGAGCAAATCTGGGCAAATCCGGACAAGGCAAACAGAGTGCTTGGCTGGAAAGCCGATACAAATATAGAGGAAACTGTGGCTAATGCTTGGAAATGGCAACAATCATTACGTAAAAATGGCGGTGTCTCATAAGCCCAACATTTGTTCGTTTTTTGTCATTGCCTAAGGGCGATTATGCGAATTCTGAACGAAGTGAAGAATCTATCTTGCTCTTAGCTTCCGCCTGTTAGCTTTTGCAGGAAATATTATAAAAACGTCTTATGTCTTGGCTCTTGTGTCTTGCATCTAAAAAAAACAGATACTTCATTCCGCTAAAAGCTCCATTCAGTATGACAACATAGTGATGTGATTTACTTTTGATACCGCTGCTTTTTTATCATAGCACTATATCAAATATAGAGAGCTTATTTCAAGCCACACTCAATTCACTTCTAAAGATACTATCCCCAAAAGTGTGTAAATATCCCCCAAAGACTTATATTTGAACAACAAAAAGAATAATTTTATGGACTTTACACAGAAACAAGTAAGTGATATACTTACCCGGCTTTTGGAAGAGGAGAATGGCTTGAATACCGTCCTTAAGCTAACGTTAGAGGCGTTGATGAAATCAGAACGCACTGAATACAACTTTTCGAACGGAGACAGCAGTAATGGTTATCGACCCCGCAAATCTTACGGCAATGGTCAGATGCTTGAATTACAGGTG
>JBGZFC010000080.1:0-4358 GCA_041846575.1 Bacteroidota bacterium | reverse complement strand
GGTAACCCTACCGCTTACCTCGCGTCTTTGGGCAAAACAAAATTGTGTTCCCGCCAAAAACAGGAAAACAATCAATCGAATCGTTTTTTTCATAACATTGTTTTTAGTTAGACATTAATTATTCTGTTGAGTGTGAGTTAACCCTACCTTATGAAGTTTATCATGATTTGTAGAGTTTATAGGTCAATCTTGTTAAATAACGATAAATCAGTAAAATTTTTGACCGAAACGGAGTTGTAGTTGGAAGTTTTTTTACAACTTTACATTTGAAAAATCATCAAAAATTCAAAGGTGTGAAGATAAAAGAAGCATCAAATATAGCTGGTAGTACTCTTAGACAAAGGATAAATGCAATACCGGAAGATAGTATATTGTTTCGTTCGGATTTTCCCGAATATCATTCTGAATTTGTAGGAAGTGTGTTGGCTGAAATGACTGCTGATGGCATACTTGCAAAATTAGCTCAAGGTATCTATGTGAAACCGAGGCAGAGTCGTTTGGGAGTTGTAATGCCGTCGGTAGAGAAGGTTATAGACGCTATTGCTGCACGTGATAACGCAAAGGTGTTGCCATCCGGTATGACGGCATTGAATGTATTAGGACTTTCGACTCAGGTGCCGACTGCCTACACTTACCTAACTACAGGCAGTGAACGGACGATACGTTTGACAAACAGACTAATTATACTGAAGCGTGGTGTGCCGAAAAACTTTTGTTACGAAACAAAACTTATAGCTCTGCTTGTTCAGGCATTGCGTGCACTGAAGGAAGTAAACATCGGCACGCAGGAACTGCAGATAATTCGTCAATTAGTATTAAAAGAACCCGATCGTGAAGCATTAGTGAAAGATATCGGCAAGATGCCTGCATGGATGAAAAGACTGGTTAAACCGATGATTAATGATTGATAAATGATATGGAAAAATTGTGGTTAAACAATGATGTGGTTGATCGCCTGGCAATGTTACAGCAGACAGAAACGAATCATCCGGGCGTCAATCAGGTTATCATAGAAAAGGACTGGTGGGTGACTGTTATACTAAAAGCCTTGTTTCAGACCGATTGT
The DNA here is from genome assembly GCA_041846575.1 of Bacteroidota bacterium. GTDB lineage: Bacteria > Bacteroidota > Bacteroidia > Bacteroidales > Dysgonomonadaceae > JBGZFC01. Next base: position 3,292 of record JBGZFC010000080.1, on the reverse strand, counting down.
GCAGGAAGTCTTATCTTCAAAGGGGGGACATCACTTTCGAAAGGTTTTGGAATCATTGAACGTTTCTCAGAGGATATTGACCTTGCTATCGGTCACACATTCTTCGGGATAGAACGTACGAGCAAGAACCAGCGTGAGAAGTTGCGAAAAATGGCGAGAAAATACATTCACGAGACTCTTTCTATCCAACTTGATGAGCAATTGAGGAGTATGGGGATTAAAGGATTCGAAATAGAGAATGTTACACGGATTCAGGAGATGAATGGCAAATGGAAAGCTATTGATTCGGATAAAGACCCTACAGTCATTCTTTTACACTATGCTTCGATTGTTGAGGATACGATTAGCTATATCCCTCCTCGTGTGAAAGTTGAAATAAGTGTGCTCTCAATGGACGAGCCGACGGAGGAACGTGAAATCCGTTCCCTGATAGGCGAAACCTTTGATGACGAGGATTCGGATGCTAACAGTTTAGTGCGTACGGTAGTGCCGACCCGAACTTTTCTGGAAAAGATATTTTTGCTTGCAGAGGAACTCTTGAAGGAAAAGCCAAGAAGTATGCGTATGAGTCGTCATCTATACGACCTTGAACGTCTGATGGATTCGAAGTACGGACAGAATGCCCTCAATGACAGAGTACTGTATGATACTATAGTAGAACATAGGAGAGCATATTACGCTTTGAAGTATGTCGATTATGATCGACATGCCCCGGAATTTATAAATTTCATTATTCCGGATTCTCAACAGGATGCATGGGAAGCAGACTATGCGGATATGAAGCGTTTTTTTATTTATGGTCGGTCTCTGGAATTTGATACCCTCATGAATAGAATTAAAGAACTACAGAAAAAAGTGAGAGAAATGACTTAATTTGACAAATCATACTCGCTTTCCAGCACAACATTAATATTTTTCCAAAAGAGGACCAAAAGCCCTGTCTTTACCTAATAACAGTCCCCCGGATTTTAACGATTTCGGCATCAAGGATTCATAGCATTGTAATTCAAAGTTTACACAAAACGATTTTTCTGTGTAAATGTAGTATTTTTTATTTAATTCATTTAACGCAGTTTAGTTTACAGCCTCGATATCTCCGGTTTTTGCTTTGGAGGCTTTTCTGAAATAATCATTTCTATCTTATCCTGTTCCGATAAAAGACGGGGGGGGGTATTTCTTCTGAAAACGAATGCGGTTTCCAATCCTATCAAACACCGTCATCTTTTTCCTGCTACGAGGTATTTGCTAAAAAACGCAACAGGGTGATTTCATCACGTATGGTGTTATGTATGAGTTAAACTTGAATCATACTTTATATTTACCCGGTTGAAAATGTCATTAAAAACTCGAAGAAATTAATCGGTACGTATTGATGAATTCGGAGCGGAAATGGGGCGAATTAAACTTTCGTACAAATAGGAATATTTTAAAACATATGGATGTGGCTACATTGAATTTTTTTATCAGAACGGAGAGTAATAAGGAAAAATGGTGCAGAATTCGGGTTCGTTTCCGTATGGGAAGAGGATGCGATAATTCTGCAAAGACAAATATTTGGCTACCTGTCCAAGCTTGGGATAGAAAACGTCAAAAAGTCAAACGTTCCATAAAACATGCGAATATCATTTCTATGGATATGATTGAAACAATCGAAGAAAAACTCAATCGGATTGAGAAAAACGTATTTGAAAACGTAATTAAAAATCCTCGAATTATACAAACTAAAAATTGGTTACAGGAAATAGTCGATTCCGCCTGTAACGATATGAGCTCGGAAACATACGTAAAAAATAATCTTTTTCATAAGGATTATATTCCGCTTATGGATTACATAGAACAGTATGTACATCAAGCCGAATGCGGCTACAGGCTTACATTAAAAAGAGGTGAGAAATTTTCATGTCATACGATAAGAAGTCTCAAAAACTTTAGAAATATTTTTAAAGAATATTGCTTTTATTATAAAATCACTCCGAATTATAACGATATCGATATGAACTTTTATTTCAAATTCAAGCATTATCTTTCCATAAACAAGAATTATGCAGCAAATACTACCGGACGGATAATTCAGACCTTGAAAACAATTATGCTTGCTGCACGGGACAATGGATTTCATGAGAATTTTCATATATATAACCGGGCATTCAAAGTCGATAATTTCCGTACCGATAATATATTTTTAAACATGGAACAATTAAATATTTTATACGAAATTTCAAATGCCATTTCTCCCTATTCGAATTTGGATTCCAATATTAAGAAAACGATTTTTGTAAAATACTCTTTAGAACACATATCCGATTCCGTATTGAAGAAATGGTCCGATATTTTAGATGTATTTTTAGTGGGTTGTCATACAGGTCAGCGATTTTCCGATTATAGCCGGATAAACAGAAATATGATTTGTATGTTGTATAAAAAAGAATTTATAAAAATCACACAACAAAAGACTAAAACAACCGTCTATATTCCCATACGGAAAGAAGTATATGAAATATTGAAACGCCATAACGGAATATTACCTTATGTAAGAGAACAAGAGTTGAATGCCTGCATCAAGAAAATATGCCGCCATGCCGGATTTACGCAACAGGTAGCCGTTAAAATAAGAAAGGGGGGAAATACGACGGTTATACAATCCGCTTTTTACAATCTTGTAAAAAGCCATACTGCACGCAGGTCTTTAGCTACGAATATGTACAAAATGGGTACGGACTTGGCTTCCATTATGTCTATCACGGGACATTCTTCCGAAGCCGTTTTAAAACGCTATTTAAAGCTCGATGAAATAGAAAAAGGATGTATGGCTGCCAATTCGAAATACTATAATCTGTCTTCCTGCATCAAGTCGATTTCAATATAATCCAATATCTGTTATTATAAAATAATATTTTCAATAATATTAAAATACTTCCATCCATAAATTAACTAAGAATTATGTATTAATTGTGTTTTGTTTTTTAATTTCTTTTTATTAGCTTTGCGATATATGACGATACGGAGAGTGATTTTTTCATAAAATACTAAAAAAGAGAGTGTAATGTACAGAATCCACATATGATAAAACAACGTGAGAAAGGTGCTCGAAAATAAAACTATTAACTAATTATTAACTATATCATTGCCACTATTTTGCCCGAATTCGAGTTTAACTCACACTCAACAGAATAATTAATGTCTAACTAAAAACAATGTTATGAAAAAAACGATTCGATTGATTGTTTTCCTGTTTTTGGCGGGAACACAATTTTGTTTTGCCCAAAGACGCGAGGTAAGCGGTAGGGTTACC
>JBGZFC010000079.1:0-12415 GCA_041846575.1 Bacteroidota bacterium | reverse complement strand
ATTTTCCTAACATAATTTGCAGTGTTTTAGCACATAAAGGTACAAAATGTTGCAGATATATACAACTTTTTGAGGAATTATTTTATTGAATTTCAGTTGCATAAAGGTATTTTAAGGGGCGACTATATAAATATCAGAGAGGCATTGATTAAAGTTGCCCACTAAAATTTAAACATTTTGCAAAAATAGAATTTTTATATTATTTTTGTGCAATAATTGATTGTTTTCAACATATTTAAAGTTGATACAATTATTATACAAAATGTAATGGGGTTGACCGGTTTTGACAGCGGGTAGAAGTGATTCGTAAGCATGCAGTGCGTTGTTGGTTTGCACTTTAATAACAATCTTCAAAATTATAACTGGCAATAATAATTACGCTCTTGCTGCGTAACCGAAGAACAGTAGGTTAATCGCTTAATTCCGAAATTAGATTTTGGAACAAGACATCACCCGGAAGCTGTGGCTCCGAAGCGTATCGATAAGGTGGTGCAGGCAAATCGGAGATAGGATAGGAGATGCTTCGGTTTCTTTCCGAAAACTAAGAAGATAAGGATTAAGTTTGGTGGTTTCAGTCGCGCTTTTTCTCGAAAATCAAAATGAAACTAAGCATGTAGAAAGCAAATTGGTTCCTCGTTTGGACGAGGGTTCGAATCCCTCCAGCTCCACTAAAAGTTGATAACTGCTTAAAAATCAAATTTAAATGATTGCTTAATTGTCTATAAGATGTTTTTCGAACATTTATAGACAATTATTTTTTTATATTTCTCTCAAATTACTTCATAAATAGCCCAAATTTCCTACCTTTGTTTAAGTTTAATTTTTGAGAAAAGTGAATCCGTGAATATTCAGAAAAAAATAGAGCATTTAGTTACAGATTTATATCCCGAAATCGTTCGTCATTATCGTTATTTGCACCAAAATCCCGAACTCTCGTATCGGGAAGAGAATACGGCTCGGTATGTTGCCGAATTTTTAGAAAATGAAGGTATTATGTATCGTGCAAATATTGGTGGACACGGTATTTTGGCATGGATAAAAGGCGAAAAACCGGGCAACGGCAAAACCGTGGCTTTTGTTGCAGATATGGATGCTTTGCCCGTTCACGAAAAAAACGATATTCCTTATAAATCGCAAGTCGAAGGAGTGATGCATGCTTGCGGACACGATTCACACACTGCATCTTTGATGGGAGCTGCAAAAATAGTAAATTCGTTGCGTAACGAGTTTGAAGGAACAGCTCTGTTTCTGTTTCAACCCGGGGAGGAGCAATCGCCCGGCGGAGCCGATATGATGCTAAAAGATGGAGTTTTTAAGGATTTTACACCCGATTTTATCGTTAAGCAACATGCTTATATTGATCTGCCTGCCGGAAAAGTGGCTTTTCAACAAGGTGTGGTTATGGCATCGGCAGATGAAGTACATATAAAAGTAAAAGGGCGGGGAGGACACGGAGCTTTGCCGCATGAATTGAATGATACGGTTTTAGCGGCATCCAATATAATAATTGCTATGCAACAGGTGGTTAGCCGTTGTCGAAATCCGTTTCAACCTATGACATTTTCGTTCGGAAAATTTATTGCCGATGGTGCTACAAATGTTATTCCTTCCGAAGTAGTGCTTGCCGGCTCACTTCGTTGTATGGATGAAGACGAACGTCGTAAAATGCTCGATATTATCCCCCGAATTATTGAATCTACCGCAGCAGCTTATGGCTGTACGTGCGAAATTGATATGCCCGAAGGTTATCCCTGCACTACAAATCACACTGAAACAACCGAACATATTTGCTCGTTAGCTATTGAATTTCTTGGCGAAGCAAATGTTGCCGAGTATCCGAGACGGATGACTGCCGAAGATTTTGGTTTCTTCTCGAAGCAATATCCGTGCTGTTTCTATCGGTTTGGTGTAGGCGGAGATAAAGGTAAGTGTGGTAAACTGCACTCTTCAACTTTTCTAATTGATGAGGAAGCATTAAAAACATCTTCATCTTTATTAGCTTTTGTAACATTAAAATCTTTAAAAAAGTAATAATTTATTACTTTTTTGTAGCTTTTGTTGTGTAAATATTATATTTTTGTGCAAAACAATACGATTGTCTAACAATTTAATAGTAATGCTTATGCCTTATCGTGATTTGGATGAATTGGATGAGAAAATTCTGAAAACCATTGCAGAGAATGCTCGAATCCCATTTTTAGAAGTTGCACGCGGATGTGGAGTTTCCGGTGCTGCTGTTCATCAGCGCGTTCAAAAGCTTGTCAAATTAGGAATAATAAAAGGGTCGGAGTTTATATTCGATGCAGAGAAGATAGGTTATGAAACATGTGCTTATGTGGGGTTGTTTCTTGCTTCGCCCACATCGTTTGAGAATGTTGTACCCGCTTTAGAAAAAATACCGGAAGTTATTGAATGTTATTATACTACGGGTAAATATGATTTGCTGATAAAAGTTTATGCTAAAAACAATAAAGATTTGTTGCGTATAATTCACGACCAATTGCAACCTATAGGCTTGGCACGTACCGAAACGTTGATGTGTTTTAAAGATGCTTTTAGGAAAAAATTGCCAATCTCTTTTGAGGGATAGAATTACTTGGAACAAATAACAAAGACGAAATAATCAAAGCAAAAAGAGTAAGGAGGTTTGTTATTGATAATTGCTGTCCTATTCAGTATTACTATAGCGATGAATATTTATTTGTATATTGTTAACTTGTTTACTGTTAACTTGTTTACTAAGAATCGAACGAAGTGTAAATATATTTTTTAGCTTTTGTAAAATACAAAAAGACCTGACAGGATTCAAAACTGTCAGGTCTTTTTTATATAGTGTGGCGTTGAATTAATCGTTCATAGAAATCAAAAATTCTTCATTATTTTTTGTTCTGCGTAAACGAGTAAGCAGGAATTCCATTGCCTCTACAGAGTTCATATCGCCAAGGAAATTGCGAAGTACCCACATTCTGTTTAGAGTGTCTTCCGAAAGAAGCAATTCATCGCGACGTGTACTTGATGCAACAATATCAACTGCCGGAAAAATACGTTTGTTAGACAGTTTTCTATCTAATTGAAGTTCCATGTTTCCCGTTCCTTTAAACTCCTCGAAAATAACGTCGTCCATTTTCGAGCCTGTATCTGTCAATGCGGTGGCTATAATAGTAAGAGAGCCTCCATTTTCTATATTGCGAGCAGCACCGAAAAATCTTTTGGGTTTTTGTAGAGCATTAGCATCAACACCACCCGATAGAACTTTTCCCGAAGCGGGTTGAACAGTATTATAAGCACGGGCAAGGCGTGTTATAGAGTCGAGCAAAATAACAACATCGTGCCCACACTCAACCAATCGGCGAGCTTTATTTAGAACAATATCGGCGATTTTCACGTGGCGTTCCGCAGGTTCGTCAAACGTTGAGGCGATAACTTCTGCATTTACGCTTCGCTCCATATCCGTAACCTCTTCAGGTCTCTCGTCAATTAGTAGAATTATCATGTAAACTTCGGGATGATTGTCTGCAATAGCGTTAGCTATATCTTTCAATAACATTGTTTTACCCGTTTTAGGTTGAGCCACAATCAGTCCGCGTTGTCCTTTTCCTATCGGCGAGAACATATCTACAATTCTGCACGAAAGATTGTCGTTATGACCGCTTGTAAGATTAAATTTTTCGTCGGGGAAAAGTGGTTTCAGGTGGTCAAACGGTACTCTGTCGCGAACATCGTCGGGATTACGACCATTTATTTTATCCACTTTGACCAACGGGAAAAATTTCTCTCCCTCTTTTGGCGGACGAATAGGACCTTCTACAACGTCGCCTGTTTTCAATCCGAACAATCTGATTTGAGATTGTGAAACATATATATCGTCGGGAGAAGTCATATAGTTATAGTCCGATGAGCGCAAAAATCCGTAACCGTCACCCATAATTTCCAAAACACCCGAAGAGGTAAGTATGCCGTCAAATTCGTAAGAGTTATCTTTCTCTTTTTGTTGTGGAGCTGGTTGTTGTACTTTCGACTGATGTCCTTGTTGCTGACGCGATTGGATAGGTGTGGGAGTTACTAACTCTTGCAGAAGAGAAATTTTATCTTCCGGTACGTTTTTCTGAATTTCGATTGTCTGTTTGTTATCTTCTTCGCTTGCATTTTCTGCAATTACAGGTGGTAGAGTGATTGGAGTTTCAGTCTTTTTGTCACGTTCACGGGGTTTGTTCGAACGGAATACCAACTGTGTAGGTTTTTGTATATTTGTATTTGTGTCAGACTCGTTTGCCTTGGGTAATGTTTTTGCCGGCTCGTTTGTCTGTTTTGGGGTGTTATCGGTTTGTTGATTTTGTCTGTTCTCCTGCTTATCCATATTAATGTTTTGCTGTTGATTCTGATTTGGTCTGTTGTCAGATTTCTTAATCAAAACTTTAGTATCCGATTTTTCCTGATTGTCATATTTTTGATTAGAATCAGCCGGAGTGCTTTTTTCTGCCGGTTTATCTTGTTTGGCAGATTGTGTGTTTTGTGTATTCTCTTTTTCCTTGTATATCGGTTTTTGTTTTAGCTCTTGCTTTTTCTGACTTTCGTTTGAACTTAGCTTTTTAGTTCCTGCGATAGCCTGCTCGTCAAGAATTTTGTAAATCAACTCTTCCTTTTTATAGGCATCAGGTCTTCTAATGCCCAATTCCTTTGCTATATTTCGCAAATCTTTGGTTAGCTTTTCATTTAGTTCGATAATATTATATGCCATATTGTAATATGTTTTATGCTTTCTAAATTGTTAATTTAAATAGATGATAATTAATTTTGAATCACTTTCAATATTCACGCCGTTTTCTGCTATTCCTAAAAAAAACAGTGGGTATTTCTTGTATTAATAAAAAAATGATCGAGTTATAAGATGAATTTTTGAAATTGCTTAATAAAACAGCATAATGAAAATAGAAGTGACAATCGCTCTGTAAACTCAACAGCTCATCAAAAGAAATAATATACTATATTGATAATCAGTGTGGTCTGAAGAGTCGGGTTGAAACTTACAACGAAAACAGAAGATTGTTTCCGATAAGTGATTGTAGATTCGAATACAAAGATACTCTTTTTTTTCAGAATATAAATATTTAATCTGTTTTTTTTGTGCGAAAAAGAGTTTAAATTTGCATTCAAGTTATATAATATTGATTTTTTATGAACCATTATTTTCGTATTAAAACTACGCTTTCTGTTTTACTGCTTCTCCTTTGTATTTCGGTTACATCACAAACCTCCGAATATCAAAAATGGGTAGCGAAAGCTATGTATCATATCGAATTCAATCAACTCGATAGTGCATCTTTCGCTCTAAACAGGGCTTTGGCAAGTGATCCGGCTAACGAAAATAATTCGGTTTTACTGTTAAATCAAGGAGTTTTGCAGCGACACCTTAAGATGTATAACGAAGCTTATATCTCTCTGTCGGCAGCATTAAACAGCGGAAACAATACATCTTTGATTCTTAACAACAGAGCATCGCTTTTGGTTGAGATGAATCGCTTCGATGATGCGTTAGAAGATTATAATGCTTTGTTACGGATTGACTCTTGCGATGTGGAAACTCTCTATAGGCGTGGAGTTTTGCTCTTGCAAAAAGGGGATAGACGGTTGGCTGAAATCGATTTTAACAGTGCCGAAAAGCTCTCGCCAAACAGTTTGTTTACAAAATTGGGTAAAGCTCTGCTTTATAAATTAGATGATAAGTGGCAGAAAGCTGAAGATATATATACGCAGATAATTTTATTGGAAAAAGAGACGGAACCAGGATACTATCTTAACAGGGCGGAGTGCTATATGAATACCGGACAATTTGCAAAAGCTGCCGCCGACCTGAGCGTTATAGAACGAGCAGAAAAAGATAACCCGTTTTTTTACGTTTTGCGAGGAAAACTTCGTATCGTGCAATACGATAATTTTGCAGCCAAATCCGATTTCGAAAGAGCAAAACAGATGGGTTACGATGAGGTTATTATTAACGATTTAATAAAAAAAGTCGAGTAGCATCAATATAAAAACATAACAAAAAATTATATCAATATGAAATGGATTAACAGAAACGACAGTACCGAAAACTATGAAGATCGTCGCGGACGCGGTGGCTCAAAACGAGGTCTTGCTTTTGGAGGTGTCGGTGCAATTATTATAGCCGTTGTGGCTCTTTTGTTGGGGCAGAATCCGTTGCAGATACTGCAAATGACAGGCGGACTGTCGGGCGGAGAGACAACGGAGGAGGTTGTTGACCAATCAAGAGTAAATGAAAATGAAGACCTGAAAGTTTTGACTCTCGGTGTTTTCAATAGTGCCAATGATGTATGGGAAGAGATTTTCTCAAAAGAGTTGAAGCAAACTTATCGTAAACCTACATTGGTAACATTTACAGATGCCACAACTTCGGGATGTGGTCATGCAACTGCATCGGTAGGACCGTTTTATTGTCCTGCAGACGAGAAAGTTTATATCGATTTGAATTTCTTTCATCAGCTTGTAAATGAGTATGGTGCCGAAGGAGAGATGGCTATAGCTTATGTTACCGCTCACGAAGTGGGGCATCACGTTCAAAAACTGCTCGGAATTTTAGACCAGGTAAATCAATATCGTGGTCGTATAGCAGAAGCGGAGTTCAATAAACTGAATGTAAAAATGGAATTGCAGGCTGATTTTTTTGCCGGACTTTGGGCAAATCAGGCGCATCGTTCACGTACAATACAAATAGAGGAGGGCGATTTGGAGTCGGCTATAAGTGCAACAACGGCAGTAGGTGACGATACGCTACAGAAAAAGGCTAGGGGATATACAGTCCCCGATTCATTTACTCACGGCACATCGGCTCAAAGAACTTTTTGGTATAAAAAAGGATTTCAAACCGGAGATTTTAAACAAGGGGATACGTTTAGGGAGTAATTATAAAGGCTTTCTATCAACAAAATGAAACGATACTCGCCTTCCGTTTATGCCGACAGCAAACCACACTATCAAATTCTTGACGGGTTGCGTGGCGTGGCGGCACTTATGGTGATTTGGTATCACGTTTTCGAGGCGTTTGCCACAAGTCCTTTCGACCAAAAATTCAATCACGGCTATTTGGCTGTCGATTTCTTCTTTGTCCTTTCGGGTTTCGTTATCGGGTACGTTTATGACGACAGATGGGGAAAAATGAATAAAAAAGAGTTTTTCAAACGTCGTTTAATTCGCTTGCATCCGATGATTATTCTCGGAACGGTGCTGGGAGTGGCTACATTTCTTATTCAAGGCAGCGTGCGGTGGGACGGAACAAAAATTTCGCTCTTGTTCGTAATGCTTGCTATGCTTCTGCATTTGTTTCTTCTACCTGCCATACCGAGAATGGCTGCTGAAGTACGCGGAAACGGCGAAATGTTTCCGCTTAACGGTCCCGCATGGTCTCTTTTCTTTGAGTATATCGACAATATTTTGTATGCCCAGTTTTTGCGTAAACTCTCTACCGAATCGCTGAGAGTGTTTGTAATTCTGTCGGGTGTCGGATTGGCGTCGTTTGCACTGTTCAATCTTTCCGGTTTCGGGCATTTGGGCGTGGGTTGGTCGTTGCTCGATAATAACTTTTTGGGCGGAATGTTAAGGTTGCTGTTTGCATTTTCTATGGGATTGTTGCTGTCGCGCGATTTTAAACCTTTTAAAATAAAAGGAGTTTTCCTTATTTGCAGTTTCGCCATTATCGGGTTGCTTTCGACTCCTTATATCGGTGATGCCGATTCGTTTTGGATGAACGGATTGTATGATGCCGTGTGCACTATCGTAATATTTCCTGCTTTGGTATATTTGGGAGCATCGGGAGAGATAAACGGCAAGGTATCGAGAACTCTTTGCCGATTTTTGGGTGATATATCCTATCCGTTGTATATGGTTCACTATCCGTTTATGTATCTCTTTTACGCGTGGATATGGAAAAACGGGTTTACTTTCGCTCAAACATGGATGGTGGCGGGAGTTCTTTTTTGGGGGAATATCCTGTTGGCTTATCTGGCTCTGAAACTGTACGATGAACCTGTTCGCAAGCTGTTGGCTAAACGGTTTTTTCAGAAAAAGAGAGACTTTTTTCGTACATTTGGATATTAAAACATGAATCAAATGAATTTTAGACAAATATTCAACTTTCTGGCACATTTGCAGATTTATAACGAGCGCAATTGGTTTAACGAAAACAAACATGAGTACGATAATGCTCGTGCTACGTTTGAAACATTTATTGATGCGCTTATTCCGCCACTTGTTGAACTTGACGAAAGCATAGGTACTGTAACCGCTTCAGAATGTATGTTTCGTATTTATCGCGATATTCGTTTTTCGTCCGATAAGACACCGTACAAAACACATCTGAGTGCGTTTATCGCCAACGGCGGACGAAAAACCCGCTTCGCAGGATATTACATTCATCTGCAACCTGATGAGTCGTTTATTGCAGGCGGAGTTTATGCCCCCGACGCTCTTACACTGGAATCTATCCGAAACTGTATCTTTAATCATCCCGATGAAATTCGTGCAATTCTCGATAACAAGCAGTTCAAAAAACTATTTGAATTATCGGATGAGGAGAGGCTGAAAAATCCTCCACGAGGATATTCAAAAGATTTTAAAGAGATTGAACTGATTAAAAACAGGCACTTTATCACTTATCGCGACTTGGATAACGACTTTTTTATGCAAGAAAATGTGGTTGAACGTTTGATGGAGATGTTTAAAGTGCAGTATCCGTTTAATGAGTTTTTAAATAGAGCTGTCAGATAATTGAATCTACGTTAGTTTCAATACAAAAATTATATTTTATTTTATGTGTTCAAATTAAATTTATTTATCTTTGCGTTATGAAATGTTGGTGTTACATGTTCCATTTTGGCTTCGGAACAGGTAATGAAAAGGGAATCAGGTGAAAATCCTGAACAGACCCGCTGCTGTAAGCTCTGCTTATGTGCGAACAAATACCTTAGCCACTGTATAGTTCTCATATACGGGAAGGCGTTCGTACGAGGAGTAAGTCAGAAGACCTGCCATTGTTTCACAAGTTAGTTACATAGCTTTCGGGGAATAGAGCTTGAAAACGACACGCGAAACAAACTTATTTTTATAACGTGCTTCATTTTCAGAATGCTTTGCCGAAATCATTATTCGGTAATAGATGAACATATTTGATTGTAAACAACTGTTTTTGACACTTCTCTTTTTTACGGTAGCATCTGTTGATACGCTATCGGCTCAAAGTGTGTCCGATAGTATCAAACTGCAGGAAGTGGTTGTTACCGAAAAATATTGGAATAGAGAGGCTCGCTCTACTGCACCTGTTCAACTACTTACCGAAAAAACTATCCGTAATTTAAATGTACTTCAACTTTCCGATGCCGTAAAGCACTTTTCCGGTGTAACTGTCAGAGATTATGGCGGTATCGGCGGGCTGAAGACCGTTTCGGTACGCAGCTTGGGTGCGGCTCACACGGCAGTAAATTATGACGGTATTGCTGTAACTGACGTGCAGACAGGGCAGATAGATATAGGTCGGTTCTCGCTTGATAATGTTGGCAATATCTCGTTAATAAGCGGGCAGGATGATCAGATATTTAAACCTGCATCTGCCTTTGCTTCCGCCTCATCTTTAAATATCACAAGCATAGCTCCCTCATTTGAAAAATCTGCCAGAATTGGTGGCAGGGCTTCAGTTAAAGGCGGTTCGTTCGGAATGTTTAATCCGGCTCTTACTTTACACACGAAACTATCAGATAAACTTTCAGCTACTATGAGTGGTGAGTGGTTGTCGGCAAATGGTAGCTATCCGTATGTACTTCACTATGGTACCGCTGGTGTCGATAGCTCATCGGTTGAGCAACGTGAGAATACCGATGTAAATAATTTGCGTTTGGAAACGGCACTTTTTGTACGAATATCGGAAAAGAGCAAAGGAAATTTACGTGTTTATTACTACCAATCGGAGCGGGGTTTGCCCGGAGCTACAATATTTTACAATACCGAGAACTTTTCGAAACAACGTCTTTGGGACAGAACATTCTTTACACAAGGTCGTTTCGAGCACTCTTTCTCTTGGCGATGGTCAGTGCAGATAAATGCGAAGCATAATCGAGGATATTTGCGATATTTAGATCCCACCTATTTAGGTTCATCCGGCAAAATGGAAGATATTTTCCGTCAATACGAAAGTTTCGGCTCGGTTTCGGCACTATACAGGGCTTTCGAAAATGTTTCGGTTTCAATTTCAACCGACTTGTCGCACAGTAGAATGTATTCAGATAGAAGAGAAAACTTTGCCACACCGGCGAGACTTACATCGCAATCAGTTTTGGCTGCAAAGTGGGTGAGTGATAATGTGTTGGCTTCGGTGAGTTTGCTTTACACACAAACGTTTGAATTGGTGCTTGAAGGCGAGCCTGCCGATGATCAAACTAAATTTTCGCCTTACGCGAGTATATCGGTTCAGCCGTTTTCAAATATCAATTTACGATTAAGGGCTTTCTATAAAAATAGTTTCCGACTGCCCACTTTCAACGATTTGTATTATCCTTCTATGGGAAAACGCGACCTGTTTCCCGAAGATGCCGACCAATTCAACTTGGGAGTAACTTATGCCTCTTCTGTGGGAAATGTAATGCCTCTGCTCACGTTTGCGGTGGACGGATATTACAATCGGGTGAAAAATAAGATAGTGGCATATCCCACAGGAAATCTACATGTGTGGAGGATGACAAATACCGATAAAGTGCAAATAACAGGTTTAGATTTATCAACCGAGGCAGTTGTACGTGTCAATAACAAAGCGAATTTACTGTTTGGTGCTACTTACACATTTCAGAGAGCGGTGGATGTTACCGACCCTGATAAGATAACCTATAATAATCAGTTGCCATATACGCCACGTCATTCGGGCTCTGCAAGAGCAGCGTTAGAAACTGATTTGTTCAACATAGCCTACGCATTGATTTATTCCGGTAAACGCTACTCGAATCCATATAACGGTAAAGAGTTTAGAATGAGCGGTTATGCCGACCATAGTATATCGTTGGCTAAAAGTTTTGATACGAGAACGGGCAAGATAAATTTAAGTGTGGAAGCACTCAATCTTGCCGATAAAAACTACGAAATTGTAAAAAATTATCCCATGCCGGGACGCTCTTACAGAGCGAATATATCAATGAATTTCTAATTAATAAACAAAAACAATTATGAAAAAGAACAGATTATTTATCTATTTAATGGCTCTTGCAGCCCTATTTTTTACATCTTGCGAAAAAGATCCTATTGAAAAACCTGATGTGCCGGAAGAAACCTCGGCGCTTTTAATTTTGAGCGAAGGCTCTTTTAATTCTAACAACAGTACTCTTGCGAACTATAATTTGGAAACAGGAGCATTGGACAGAGATTATTTCAATACAGTAAACCAAAGAGGTTTGGGCGATACAGGCAATGATATGTTGCTTTACGGCTCAAAGGTATATATTGTGGTTTCAGGGTCCAATATAGTTGAGGTAATAAATGCCAAAACAGGAAAGTCTTTGAAAACTATTACAATACAAGGTACTCCAAGAAATGCGGCAGCTTACAATGGTAAGGTTTATGTAACTTCTTTTGATGATAAAGTAACTCGTATTGATACTCTTTCGCTTGTTGCTGAAGCTTCAATTACTGTAGGAAGAGACCCGGAGGGTATCTGTGTTGCAAACAATAAAATATATGTTGCTAATTCGGGAGGATTGGATTATGCAACCGGAAATTTCGATTCAACGGTATCGGTAATTGATGTAAACAGCTTTAAGGAAGAGAAAAAGATTGAGGTTGGGAAAAATCCTTATCAAGTTTTTGCTGACTCACAAGGCGATATATATGTTTCTACACGAGCCATTTATGATGGATGGACTCAAATAGCATCATCTACTTTAAAGAAAGTTTCCGGATTGACATATGAGGTGGAAACTATTTCTGGTATGGATCCTTCAAAGTTTACAATTGTCAATGATAAAGCTTATATTGTTATTAATGATTACACAAAAGCAATAGTGTCTGTATATGACTGTGTAAATGAGAAAGTGCTTGTTGAAAACTTAGTTCCGGCAAATCTGGAAATGGGGACACCGTATTACGTATCGGTTGACAATGCTTCGGGCGATCTGTTTATAACAGATCCTATTGACTATAAAATTCCTGGAAATGTGCATTGTCTCGATAAAGACGGTAATTTGAAATATTCATTGACAGGAGTTGGAGTTAACCCAACTGTAGTGATATTTGTAAAATAGAGTTTATCGCATCATTGTTTTAAACATAAATGTGCAAGTATGTTTTGCACTATAAAAATTCTACTAAGTTTATTATTTTGATTTGGAAAGCATTTCGTTTTAACGGGATGCTTTTCGTTTTTTTT
>JBGZFC010000078.1:0-7147 GCA_041846575.1 Bacteroidota bacterium | reverse complement strand
TTTTTTTTTATTTTTTTCCTATAAGTCCGTCATGCATTTTAACGGATAGAGGCTCTATGACTAATTTCAATGAGATAATCGGATACCCTTTAAACAGAACTCAGGTTAATACTATTACGTGAGAATCCTTTCGCATGAATGCTACTTTACAATCTCTGCAAAATCTTCGATATTATCATCAACATATTGAGCAATTATGGCAATCTCTTCCTCCTCAATGTAAAAGAATTTTTCTTCCAGCTCGTCAAACTGCTCAAAGTCAACATACATTGCAGTGAACTCTTCATCGGTTGTTTCACGCTCTAACTCCTCGCGATGTAAATCGTAAATCTCTTTTGCTTTGTATAATATTTTGGATAATCCTTTCGCTCCCATCTGTTTAAGAGCTTTGGCTACCGGGTTGTCAAAAAGATATCCTCCATATCCGTTTTGTATGAGTTGTACAAATCCGCCTTCATTTACCTCGTCGGAGAAAAATCTGAGTGCCAGCAGAGTATGCTGATAACCATTAAGGAGTTCAATATTTTCAGCAGTAACCGTTCCGTCAACTACTTCCAAATAAGCATCGGTAAAGACTTTTAAAAAGCTATCCATGCCCTCTTCGGCTGCTTCTATGATTTTACTTTCTGCAATCTGTATCTTATTGTTTGACATAAATCTTATGTTAATTTAGAATTATAGAAACTATTTATAAGTACGGAGAGATTAAAGCATATCTAAGTTTAAAAATCTTTTCGGATTTTCTTTTGCAATAATTTCAAAATCTTCCGCGAAAATAGTTTTTATCATTTGCAAAGTCCTTGCCATGCTGTCATCGAAAAGTTTGTTTAGGAAAAAGTCGGAGCCGTACATAATTCTATGTTTTATTTTAGGATAAATATCGCTATTTTTAAGCATTGTCAGCACCTCATAATCATCTTCACCGGAACAAGATATATCTGTATAAAAGTTGTAGTCAGGATTGCTTATCAATTCGATAATCTTATTAGACCACAGTTTTTTATCGTTAGGATTACCCAATGCTAGATATAGCTCGCTTCCTCCTCCGAAATGGGCAAGGTTTACTTTCAATTTAGGATATTTATTGGCTACTATTTTCCACAATTCGGGATTATTGAGTAACTCGGCTCTCTCTCTTACGGCTTTTCCGGCTTTTAAAATTTTGTTTTTAAATATAAGTTCTTCATTGTTATACATAACCACTTTGCCATCTTTCCAAATATGTCCGGAAACAAATACACTTCCTGCCAATGTAGCAAAACCTGAGTTTGAACAGTGTGCTGTAATTGGAATTTTATTGCTTTGGCAGAATGCATAAAATCCCTCTTTTTTGTCATCACCAAATAAAACAGGGTCTGTTGGAGAATATCCGGTTGGTGTATAAATTTTTATGCCTGAAAACAACTTCTTTTTTCCGACATTTTCCTTGGCATATTCTATAATTCCTTCTCTACGTGGGTCAACAGCTAAAAACGGTAGAATCTTGTCGTAATTACCCGGTCTGTTTTTTACCTGTTCCAATTGTTTTATTTGATAATTAAAACCCTCCCAACTATCCGGGTAAGATTTTGCACTTGGCGATTTTAATAATATGTCTCGTTCTTTTTTTTCTGCGATTTGTAACTGTTCAAGTAATTTTTCTGTCTTTTGAGACTCTTTCTCAATCATCGCCATCACATTAGCTTCTCTTTTGCTCAACACTTTTCCTTTAAGCATCTGTTGTGATGCTGCTTGTTTGTTCAACGATAACAATTCCCTTCTTACCTCATCAAACATCGTTTGCTTTTCGGCTCTCAGTGGTTTACTGTCAAAACACCACGTTAAGTCCATCATCAAGGGTACAGAAATATACTCATCTTTATAAATTTTATTTATCTCGGCATAAATTCCCGTACTGCTCGACTTAAGAACAATTCTCAAAAAACTGTTTATCCTTCTTATGGTTTGCAATATACCTCTTGAGTTTGAACTCAAAGTACCCTTTGCTCCATCATCATCGCCATACATGATAGTTCTAAGCTCTTGTAACAAACGGTACAACAACTCTTTCGAAATGAAGTCTTTGTTAAATAAGTGTAAGTGAATGTCGTAATACATAATTATGTTTTTATGGGTTTGAACTAATATAAAAATTAGTCCGGATGAAATATTATATGCTATTAAGATATAAATTAAGTTATAAATGCCCGGGGCTGTGTCTCAAAAAACCAACATTCGTTAGTTTTTGTCATTGGCTAAGGGCGATTCTGCGAATTCTGAACGAAGTGAAGAATCTATCTTGCTCTTAGCTTTTGGCTGTCAGCTTTTGCAAGAAATATTATAAAAATGTCTTAAGTCTTGGCTCTTGTGCCTTGCATCTAAAAAAAACAGATACTTCATTTCGCTAAAAGCTCTATTCAGTATGACAACATAGAGATGTGCTTTACTTTTGATACTGTTGCAAGCAATTCAAGTTCAATCTTTCTTTGATGTTGCCCACAAGGTATTCTGCATCAAAGCAACTATAGTCATAGGTCCTACTCCACCCGGAACAGGTGAAATATAGGAAGTTTTTGGTGCAACTTCATCAAATGCCACATCGCCTACAAGTCTGAATCCCGACTTAGTGCCTTCATCTTTTACTCGAGTAGTACCAACATCAATTACTACAGCTCCATCTTTTACCATATCGGCTTTCACAAACTCAGGCATTCCTAATGCAGCAACAATAATATCTGCCTGTAAACAAATTTCCTTTATATTGGCTGTATGACTGTGGCATATCGTTACAGTGCTATTGCCCGGATAGCCTTTCCGCATTAAAAGTTGCGCTACAGGTTTTCCTACAATATTACTTCTGCCGAGTACAACGCAATGTTTACCTTCCGTTTCGATATTATAACGTCGTATAAGTTCTATAATTCCTGACGCCGTTGCCGGTAATAATCCCGGCATTCCGAGCGACAAACGACCTACGTTTGTTGGATGAAATCCATCCACATCTTTGTTGTAATCTACAGCTTCCAGAATTTTGTGTTCCGACACATGCTTGGGAAGTGGCAACTGAATTATTAAACCATCTACATCGGCATCTTCATTAATTTCTTTAATTCGTGCCAATAAAGTATCTTCCGTTACATCTCCTTCAAACCTGTGAAGCGAAGATTTAAAACCTACTTCTTCGCACGATTTCACTTTATTAGCCATATATGCCTCACTTCCGCCATCATGTCCGACCAATATAGCGGCTAAGTGCGGTACTTTTTTGCCTTCATTTTTTCTTTTAACAACTGCCAAGGCTATCTCTTCTTTTATCTGTTTGGCAATTGACTTTCCGTCTATTATGTTCATTATTTTGTTTTACTTTTTAATTGTTGTGATTTTTAAATATGTTTTTCAAAGAAAGATGAATCAATTAACGTTTACGCTTTCCGGCTCCTCTTAATACGGCTTTTGCTCCACCTGAGGTCATCAAACGCATCATCTTTCTTGTTTCATCAAACTGTTTAATCAACTTATTCACCTCCTGCACATTAGTCCCGCTACCTTTTGCGATACGTGCCCTCCGACTTCCGTTAAGAATTTCAGGATTTGTGCGTTCTTGTGGTGTCATTGAATATATTATTGCCTCAATACCTTTAAATGCATCATCATCAATATCGAGGTCTTTTATCTGCTTACCTACACCCGGAATCATAGATGCCAGGTCTTTCAGATTACCCATTTTCTTAATCTGATGAATTTGAGCGATAAAGTCGTTGAAATCAAATTGATTTTTGGCGATTTTTTTCTGAAGCTTGCGTGCTTCTTCTTCATCGTAGTGTTCTTGAGCTTTCTCAACAAGTGATACAATATCACCCATACCAAGAATTCTGTCAGCCATACGTTCGGGATGGAACACATCAATTGCATCCAATTTTTCTCCCGTACCAACAAATTTAATCGGTTTAGATACCACCGAGCGAATAGACAGAGCTGCACCGCCACGAGTATCTCCATCTAATTTTGTTAAAACGACTCCATTGAAGTCAAGACGATCGTTAAACTCTTTAGCAGTGTTCACGGCGTCTTGTCCGGTCATGGCATCAACAACGAACAAAATCTCTTGTGGATTTACAGCCTCTTTTATCGCTGTAATTTCATTCATCATATCCTCATCAATAGCCAAACGACCGGCGGTGTCGATAATAACCAAATCTTTACCATACTCTTTGGCATACTTAAGAGCGTTTTGAGCTATTTTTACAGGATTTTTGTTTTCATCTTCGGAATAAACCGATACACCTATCTGCTGACCAAGAATTTTCAACTGTTCTATAGCTGCAGGACGATATACGTCACCCGCTACAAGAAGTGGATTTTTGCCTCGTTTCGACTTCAGCATATTTGCAAGTTTGCCTGAGAAAGTTGTTTTTCCCGAACCTTGTAACCCTGACATCAATATTACGGCAGGAGAGCCTTTTATATTTATATCCTCCGCTGTTCCACCCATAAGAGCAGCTAATTCGTCGTGAACAATCTTCACCATCAGTTGTTCAGGTTTAACGGCGGTAAGCACATCTTGTCCTAATGCTTTTTCTTTTACATTTTCGGTGAACTCTTTTGCCGTTTTGTAGTTAACGTCGGCATCGAGCAGTGCTCTTCTAACCTCTTTTAATGTTTCGGCAACATTAATTTCGGTGATTTTACCTTCACCTTTTAATATTTTGAACGATCTTTCTAATCTGTCACTTAAATTTTGAAACATAGTTTTATATCATTATAATTATAATATTGCAAAGATAGTGAATTTTGAGTAATGGAATACCTAATTAGCTATATTAAACTTGGTTTTTACAAATTATTTTTCACGAATTAACTTTGATTTATTTTACATCAATTTTTATTTTTTAGTTATTTTCTCACCTTTTATTTGTTTTTTGTATTTTTTTGCTTATATTTGCATCTAATAGCACAAACAATAACAACTTAAAAATACCATAATTATGAAAACAAAGGATTTACTATTTTTGTTCATTTCTCTCTTTCTGATTTCCTGCGAAGGTGAGATTATTGATAAAAGTTTAGGTTCAAGACCTGCTAATATCAATGCCATTATTACAAATGTAAATAACAGCAGAATGACCGGTGACGCTTGGGAAAACGGCGACTCCATAGGAATGTATATGAAAAAAGAAAATACTAACTTAAATGTAGGTATTTTAGCTGATAATATCAAATATGTAACTACGGGAGGCTCTACATTTACCGCAGCCAATCCTGATGAAGATATTTTATTTCCGTTTAACGGTTCAAATGTGGATTTCATTGCCTATTTTCCATACAAAAAAAATATCTCAAACTACGCTTATCCTGTAGATGTAACAAATCAGAATAACCAGAGTGCTTTAGACCTTTTATATTCTAATAATGCTATCGGTTTAAACTCTGCAAACCCAAATGTAAATTTGAATTTCTCACATCAGATGTCGAAAGTTGTTCTAAATATCACCCCCGAAAATCCAACTGCCGATTTAAGTGATATAACAATAAAGATAACAAACGCTTCATTGAAAACTCAATTTTTGCTATCTGACGGAAGTTTATCTGCTCCTACGGAAATTGGAGATTTGTTTTTCAAGATTTCTTCCGACGGAAAGTTTGCCGAAGCCATTTTAATACCAATGTCAAATCTAATTGGAAGGACTTTGGTTCTCATTATAGCAGGGGAAACTTATATTTACGACTTAGGTTCAAATGCCAATATTTCATCATTTGATAAAGGAACAAAATACACCTTTAATATAGTAATCAATCCTTCGGGTGTACAAGCGACTGTAAGCAGTAGCTCTATAGCAAGCTGGAATGAAGTAACAGAAGAAGATATCGCAATAATACCAGGTAACGATCCAGGCAGTATAACGTCCACCGGAGAATTTGATAATCCTCTTTCCGTAACTGAAGCTCCTATATTTTTAGATCAAAAAGATATGTGGGTTAAAGGATATGTTGTTGGATACTACACAAGTACTTCATATACATCATTTGTAAACAATGCTACCGAAGTAACATCTACATCAAATATCGCTCTTGCACTAACACCTACAGAGACAGAGCCTAAAAAGACATTTCCGGTGCAATTGCCAAGTGGAACAATCAGAGACATACTTAATTTACAAGATAATCCACAAAATTTGGGCAAGGAAATCATGCTTAGAGGCGATATCAGCAACTACTACGGATTGGTTGGTTTAAAAAATACCGATAGAGCATTTATTGACGGAGTAGAGTATCCGTAACAATATATCGGGATGAGTTTTTGCATGATTTGGATAAGAATTTTGTTTATTTGCAAAATTCTTATTTTCTTTGTGCGTTGAAATTTTTAAAATACAGTAATATGCCAAGAATATTCCTATTATTAATATCGCTGATAATCAATACCTTAACATTATTCACCTACTCACAAACGACCGGAAAAGCGTCTTATTACGCAAACAGATTTCATGGTAAAAAAACGTCAAGCGGTGAAATATATAACAAAGACAGCTTAACGTGCGCACATCGCACTCTGCCATTCGGCACCAAATTGCAAGTAACCAATCCCAAAAACAATAAATCGATAGTTGTTACGGTAAACGATCGTGGTCCTCATACGAAAAACAGATTGATTGACCTATCTTATGCAGCAGCCAAAGAGTTGGGAATTATACATCAGGGAATAGCTTCCGTTGAAATTTCTCCTTTAGATAAAATTCGTAAATTTATTCCACATATTATACCTTTTGATAATATCAATAAGTTGCTTATTACTACAAAAACGGAAAAAGAGATTTACAACGACTTAAAAACAAAGGGAATAGATAAAAACGCAATAACCATTCCTTTAAGAAACCCAAATACTTTATAAATCTGAGGAAACTTTATAAAACAACGGTGACTATTTTCTTACATAGTCGCCGTTTCTTTTTTAAACATATCAAAAAAGTGTAGAAAATATCAATCTCTACGATAGAATACTATAATGTATTATTGCTGTTCGATAAAATAATATTGTATCGCCTGAATAGGAGAAAAATTCCAAGCCATTTATCTCGAATAATTACCGAAAACGTTTACTGTAGATCATTTCAAAGTAAAAATAAAATGTCTATCGGACAATAATGATAATGTATTCACTCCTCATATT
>JBGZFC010000077.1:0-16278 GCA_041846575.1 Bacteroidota bacterium | reverse complement strand
TTGTCTTTCAGATTTTCATAAAAAGTTTTTTCGGTTGCGCTCAATGGAACATCCAAATCATCGCCACCAACGCAAGCCGAGAATGATATTGCAATAATAATAAAAATAAGACAAATGCTTTTTCTCATAATACAAAGAGTTATTGTTGTCTCTATGGCAGATTTTCACCAAATTAGTTTCTTGACAAGAACAAACTCTCCTTTCTTATTTACTTGATAAGACAAATCTACCGATAGATTTTTAGCTTCGTAATATATATAAAACTTCTCAAGTTTTATATTTTCTTGCTTAGCGTAATCCGAAACAAACCATTTTAGGGTATCTGTTGTTTTATTTAAACGTACCGTATCGATGACACCGGATTTATTATAAAATGATATTCTATACCTATATCTACCCCGCTCTTTTATCCAAATAAGGTTTTTGTACCTAAACATATTTCTTTGGATGGAATCATAGCCGAATCCGTTGTTTTTCAGATTTTCATAAAAAGTTTTTTCGGTTGCGTTCAATGGAATATCTAAATCATCACCCAATACACAACCCGAGAATGATATTGCAATAATAATAAAAATAAGATAAATGTTTTTTCTCATAATAAAAGTTATTTTTGTTCTAAAAATGGTGTTATTTCCCAAACTTTTTCATCCTTAGTGTGTGCATGATTCTTTGTATCTACTCGATTCCGAACTTCAATATAATTTTGTGGCAACATGCCCTTTATCATCAATATATCGGGGCGGGGCAACCAGGGACGTTTCATCATATTCCAAAAGTTTTCCAGATTGGTTTTCAAGGCGTCATCGGCATTTTTGTACATCAGTACAGGGTCGGGTACTATGTTAATCTGGTAAGTTTGGCGAGGCAGTGTTACATAAAACTCTCGATTGTCGGCTGCCGAAAAATGCAGTACTCGTTCAATTTTTAATCCTTTATATTTCCACGCGGCTATCATTCCTTCGGCGTGAGCGGCACCCATACTGTGGCTAACCACAAACAGCAGTTTATGCTGCCTGCCTTGCGCATCAACGACCTGTTGCACTTGCATCCAAGAGTTCCAAAGCAGTTCTGCCTCTGCCCAACCGCTATTAAAACGCGTTTCGCCCGAAGAATCCCATTTGTTGGCGCCGTCGATGAATAAGGATTGTATCGCGTCCATATCTTTATCCGTCCAATCTTTGTATTTTATTCTGAAATACTTTTCAGTGTTACCGATAAATTCGCTACCCCAATATCCTCTTTTCCGCTCCGTTCCAATTACATTTTCGGCAATCAGCTTTTTTAAGAATTTATATGCATTTACCACACCTTGCTGTGCGGTAAGCGATATAGCCTGCAAAGATGACCCGCCACTGTTCCAATACCCGTTTACATAAACAACAACAGCTTCAAGGCGTACTTTTGTTTGTACGCTAACCTCCTTTACATTTCTTTTCAAATAAGGCATTACACTTACGGTTTTCCCTGCCCATTCGGGTTTCATCTCTATCTCTATTTTTTCGCCTGTTTCTTTCAAGTTCTGCTCGTTGTCATCAACTGCTATTTTCCATTTAATCCTTTTCCTGTCGCTGTCGGCAACATTGCCAATATTGTATCCGGTAACGGTGTATGTTACTTTTTGGTATGGCAGGGCGGTTGTTTCGCCTTTTACCGAAGTTACCAAAGGCTGTGGGGGCGTATAAGGATTTTCATTTCCGATAGGTTTGGGCGGCTCGGGAGGGCATTGCACCCAACCGTGGTAAAAGTATTTACGCCTGTCCATCTCCACCGAGTTAATGTCCATTCTGGTAACGAGCAACGAAACGCTGGTTTTCATTCCGTATGCTTTGTCAGAGTACATTTCGTCGCTATAATAACCAACGTAGGCTTCGTGAATCTGTATGGTACGGATAACGTTTCCCGTAGCGCTGTCTGTTATTTTAACGGTTCCTTCAATGGGGTTGCTTTCTGCAGACAAAAGCGAAGCAAGAAAATGGTCGTCGCCGGTCGATTCTGTTACAAAATGGATATTTCCGCCAAACAAACCGGATGATAATTTGCCGTTCAGAGCTGCTGCTTGATGAAAATCATAGCTGATTTGCTCCAAAATATAATTTTGGTTACGAATTTTTATCCATGCTATTGGTTTCATATTATAATTTAATGGGAAAAAACAACGTAGTTAGATTTTTTGCAAAAATACGATTTTATTTTTAGAACCCAATCATTCCGGAATATTTAACTTGTTTTGAGTACAAAAAAACTGTAGTTTACAGTTCAATGCTAACCGCTATTTTACTCAAACAACATTACCTTTCCAAATTCGTCATCGGGCGAATTTTGAACTTACAGAACTTTCAATTTTATTATTTGCGAGAAATAGTAATAATAAATTGAAAGAAAAGCATTACTTTTGCTCTCTTGAAAAACAAGCATTAAAATGGATTATTTGAAAGTTCCACTTGATTTTTCTTCTCCAACAGGAGGAAAACTGCAGCGATGCTCTTCAGAAGAGTCTATTGCTCAGCATATTATGATACTCATAACTTCTCACTATGGCGAAGTGGTCGGAAAATACGATTATGGTTCGTCTATTTGGGAGTTGGAGTTTAATCAACTTGTAAAAATAAGCGATTGGGAAGAAAACGTAAAGAAGTCTTTAATTGAAACGATAGAGAGATTCGAAAAACGACTTAAGGACATCAATGTATCGGTTGTTTTATCGGAAGTTGACAATGATATTAAAAATCGAAACAACACACATATAAGGCGCAAAGCTCAAATCAGTGTTTCGGGAAAATTAAAAACCAACGAGACTCCGTTCAATTTTAGTACGCTTATTTACATAAGCCCAATATCACAGTAGCACGTATATATGAAAGATCATAAATATTTTGAGATAAAAGACCGAATTCAACAACATGCAATGGAGCTTTGGGGCATAAAAAGTGTCGATCAGATAGATCCGGTTGTTGATTTATTGCTTGATGTTTTTGCCTACGAAACGTTTCGCCTGCATCAGGAAATAAAAAGTTCGGATTCACATATTTTGCATCGCCTGTCTCGCATACTAATTGATAATAAATGGACATTGCCCATGCCGGCGCACGCGTTGATGAGTATATATCCGAAACCGGAAGAAACGTGTTACCTCACTCCCGAAGACCATTTTTACGTAGAGAAGAATTTTTTCGGCAAAGAGAGCGTACAACTTTTCTTTACGCCTTTGACCGAACATAAATTGCTTGATGCAAAAGTAATATACAAAACCTACGATACGGAACTCTTTTATCTGCTTGATAAAACTTTTACAAGTAAAACCGTATTCAACAGGAAAAACAGGGTTGCCGACTATTCTCTTTGGATTGGGATACGCATACCGGAACAACAACTGAGCGGTATGGATGAGTTAACTCTCTGTCTGCTTCCCGAAGATGTTTCGCTGTTACCATTCTTAAAATTGATGAGAGTATATGATGTCAATAATAATGAATTAAAAACCTCAGATACGATTTTTTATGCAGACTGTATGGAGGAGTCTCACTATTTTCATGATATAATATCTCATTACAGCGACTATTACTGTACGTTTTCCCTTACTCAAGAGTCCAAAAAACAAAAAAATATACTTGATATTCTTCCCGAAATAGAGGGTCAAGACAAAGATATTGACATATCTGAAGATGTTTTTTGGGTAAGAATGGAGTTTCCGGAGGTATTCGGACCCAAAGAACTGGGATCCATACAAATTTTACTCAATACCTATCCCGTTGCCAACAGGCAATTGATTTATAAACAACACGATTGTGTATTTAATGGGAAAATAGTTTCCTTATCGAATCGACTAAATACTCATTTCTTGAATATTCACTACGTAGATGACGATCAGGGACAAAGATACCAAAACGTCTCAAAGTGTAACGATGAGAACTTATCCGGCACTTTCAGTCTTTATTTCGGTGATATAGGGCGTTTCAACTCAGATAGCGCCAAGGCGCTTATAACCAAACTATTTCAACTGATGCGAGAAGACGGAAACGCTTTTGCCGCAATGAATCCGGAAACGGTAACCACACATTTGAACGAAATCATTTCCAAGTTAGAGGCACTTGAAAAGAATGTCAACAAAGCTGCCGACGAGAACTTCAAGGAGCGGACGTTCTTATTAACCGTTCCCAAGCCGCAAACGACTCATTATGAAGTAAAATATTGGCTGACAAACGGAAAATTAGCCAATGGATTAGATGAACGTTCCTTTGTTCAACAATTCGACACTGAGAAATTCAACGCTTCAGGCTTAAAATTAATAACGGAAACATTTGGAGCGCAGGAAAGAAAAGATGAACAAGAATTAATCAACAGCTTACGCTACGGACTTCTTACCCGGGAGCGGATTGTATCAAGAGAAGATGTAAAATGTTTTATTCAACAACAACTCAACGGTTATATCGAAGAGTTAAAAATAAAAGATGGAGTTGCCATTTCGCATGAACGAAAAAAAGGAATTGTACGAACTACGGAAATAGTAATTACCTTGAAAAAGAATGTAAATATACAGCATCGGGAACTGCAAAACATAGCTTACTTCCTCGAAAAAGAACTTGCTGTAAAATCAGTCGATAATACACCCTATAGAATCCTGTTTCAATGAAAGAATTTGATTATAGTCCAAGTCTGATTTCAGCTATAAAAATAGCACAATCATTGGCTCGCCAAGAGAAACATTCAACTTACGGCGTAGCTCATCTTACCATCGCGATGTTTATCGAAGCGACCGGATTGAAAGATATTTTATCCGGAATGGGAAAAGACGTTTCCTATATCATGGAGTGGTTTGATATGCACAAAGAGGTGTACTCATCGCCTTTTGCCACTACCGACGAAATAACTGCCGACGAACAACTTTCAAAAGTACTGGACGAGGCTGAAAGGTCAAAGATAAAATTGGGTACGGACACCATCGATGCCTTGTGTGTTTTTACCGCAATAGTAAGAGAAGGGATTGTTTATTCCAACGAACAAATTGTAACTCTGGGCATCTCGGAAAAAGATATTCTGGATTACTACAAAGCCTTTGATCCGGTAAACTCTTATCAAGGTAATGAAAATCAGGTATTGGCGTCTGTTCCTTATGCGGTAAATCTAAAGACAGAAAGCATCATTAAAGAGGGTGCTTTGGTCCTGGGACGAGAAAAGGAAATACGCGGGATACTTGAAAACATGGAACGGGCAGAAAAACGAGGCACACTGTTGGTCGGAGATTCCGGAGTCGGGAAAACCGCCGTGATAAGCGCTTTTGTGAAAGAAATCTGTGGCAGTCAAGACGAAATGATACAGCAAATAGCGATTATCGGACTGAATGTTTCAAAATTATTGGCTGTAACAACTTCCGAGAATGAAGTCTCGCAAAAAATTGTCGGATTATTAGATAAACTAAACAGCCTCGATTATCAAACAGTTTTAGTTATTGATGACCTGCAGGTATTGTTAGAAAACAGCGCATCGGGAAAAGTAAACACGCTTATAAACATCCTGAATGCCCAAATAAATGACGGAGCAACCAACCTTATTATGTCGATTTCTGCGGATGCCTATCGCAAAAATATAGAGAAACATACCATAAACAGTAAATTGGATGTTCTGTTTTTGGAGGAATTGGATACGTTAACTCTTCGCAAATGTTTGGATAAACATAAAGAACGCATTGAACAGCATTATTTGCTTCAAGTCGAAGATGGGGCGATTGATGAAACTATACACTTGTCTCGGCGTTATTTCAAAGCAAAGAGTTTGCCTTATGCAGCTATTGACCTGTTAGACAGAACCGCAGCAGCTGTTCGCCTGAGCAATTCTTATTCGGAAAGAGAGATAAAAAAAATTCGCGAAGAACTAATCCGTATAGAACAATCGTACAAAAAAGAAGATATACAATTACTGTTTTCCACAATATTCAAAAAGATCAGTGTTGTACTGACGTCTAAATTGCGGGAAAACTACACTCTATTGGAAACCGATACACCGGAAATTCAGATAGATAAAATGAACCGTATGTTCTCGGAGCTGGCAAATCTTTCCGCAGGTAAAATCTCGACAATTTCCGCAACAGAGATAGAAGCTGTTGTAGCGGAGAGCACAGGCATACCTATTGGTAAAATTCAAGCGCAAGAAAAAGAACGACTTCTGGGAATCGAGAGCAAGTTGCAGTTAAGAGTGAAAGGACAAAAATCAGCCATAACGACCTTGTCGGATGCTATCATTGAGTCGCGTAGCGGATTGAGCAACCCCAAGAAGCCCATTGGCTCGTTTTTCTTTTTAGGACCCACCGGAACCGGAAAAACGGAGCTGACAAAATCGCTGGCAGAGTTGTTGTTTGACGACGAAGCCTCGATGATTCGATTTGACATGTCCGAATTTAAAGAAGAGCACTCGGCAGCTTTGCTTTACGGAGCACCTCCGGGGTATGTTGGCTATGAAGAGGGCGGAATGCTCGTAAACAAGATACGCCAAAAACCATATTCCGTTGTTCTTTTTGATGAGATAGAAAAAGCGCACAGCAGTGTTTATGACGTCTTTCTTCAAATTATGGACGAAGGTACCATCCACGATAAATTGGGACGCGACGGCGATTTTTCAAACTCCATTATTATTTTTACTTCCAATATCGGCAGTCAGTGGATAACGGAACAGATAACAGCCGGACATCAGCCCACATCAAATGAACTGATAGAGGTAATGTCAAAATATTTTCGTCCGGAGTTTCTAGGACGTTTAACGGAAGTTGTGCCGTTTGCTCCAATCAGCGAGGAGGTAGCTCAGGAAATTTTCAAACTTCATTTTGAAATCTTGCAAAAACAGTTGAAAGAGCAAAAAAACATTGAAATACTCATTTCGGATGAGGCGCTCAGCTATCTCACGAAAAAGGGGTATTCGCCCAAGTATGGGGCAAGACCCATAGCCGGAGTTATTCGCACGTATATAAAGAAAGTTGTTTCACGTTTGATTGTTTCGGAAGAGATCAAGCCGGGAGACCGTGTCCTCCTGAACTATAAAAACGGAGATTTGGTATGGGTGCAATGTTAGAAACAAATCACAACATTGCGAATATAAAACGCAGTTCTGCTATCAATTTTTCGGCAGAAGTTTTCTTTGACCAACTTCAATTTATTCTGGGTAAAGAGTTGATGGATAACCTCATTGTGCACAGCTACGGAATGAACAGCCGCGTTCGTTCGAAAGACGTGTTGGATGTGAGTACGGAATATATTTCCACAACAGATAATTACAAAGAATTTGTAGTGCTTCATTTGGCAAGAAACAGTATCTATCATCAATTACCCGAAATTCTGTTCTATCCTTTGACAATCAGCACACCCTCTATGAGTGGCAGGGAGATAGCAGAGGAAATCAGAAAAAACAGGAAAAAAGAGCTTGCCAATATCAATTTCTTCACTCCTTTCGATACAGGTTTCTTTAAGGAACGAGTAAAGGTACTAAACAGGCACTTAAATCTTTTCTCTGATGAAAAGGCAAGACAAAACCTGGTTGATATTGCACGACAAATAGTAGGCTCTGATTTACCGATTTCCGAACATGAGATGCATAAACTATTCCTCAAGTTATGTAATGCCGAAAGCCTCAAAGAAAACATACCGGAATTGGAAAGTCTTATAAAAACCGTTCTGGAATTGGATGTGAAAATAAAATACATTCCCCACTTTATAAAAGAAGAGGTGTTTGAATGTTTGGGAGAAGGACAACTGGGAGTAACGTTAGGATTGAACGGAGAATTCAGAAGCGAATTGGATGATATTGAAGTTGCAATTATGTTTGCCGGAAAAATCAGCAATTATAACTATCTGAAACAAACGATAGAGATTATTAGAAGCATTCTTCATTTTTTTGTATTATCGGGACGAAATATACGAGTTTCGTACACTGTACCGACAAATACCGATTTATCATTAGGTTTCAATTATTTGGGTTTCGATACAAATTTATAAAATAGAATATTAAAATAAAGTAAACATGAAAGTTTTGATTTATTTCTTTATGAGATATCTCCTTGCCCCTCTTTTGGTGGTTATGTTATTGATTATTGTCAATAATTTAAGTAGTGTAAAGAAAAAACTGAAAACAAAAAAAATAATTCTTTTTTTACTCATTTCAGGAATTGTTTTTGCGTTGCCGAGTCTTTTCGGTTTGTTGAGAAATGAGTTTGTCTGGGGAGGGCTTGTACTTACGAGTATTTCTTACCTGCTTTTAGGATGGATATTTTTGCGCTTTACCGGAACAAAACTATTTCAGGCTTTGGGATTCGAGAATTATGTACCTGCTATTTTCGTCATGATGCTGATGCTTATCATATTCAGTATGTGGATATACTATCTGGTTTTTTCATGGTTAAGCCAGCTTCCTTATAGCGGTTGGTCTATGTTTACCGTACTTTGGTCTATGTTGCCCTTGTCCTTATTTGTGAGCAATCGTTATTTCCTTCAAATATCAACCCCATTCTATCAAACATGGAGAATGGAAGACGGTAGTTTTGACCGAAATTATTGGGATAATATTGATAGTTTCAACGCGGAGCAGGTAAAAGTGAAAATAAAACGAAAACATACCGATGCGGATTATGCTTCGTTTACGGTTCGTTTATCGGATGAAATTTCTCTTGGCAACTGGTTCAATTGGTTTGTGGAAGATCAAAATGTGCGTTTCCCTATGAATACCATTGAGTCAAAAATAGACGGAGAAAATATAGGTTGGATATTTTACACCAGCAAATGGCTGAAAGTTCCCTTGTTTATAAGTGTATTAGATCCCGAAAAGGACAGAAAAGAGAACAATATAAAATCCAATCACACAATATACGTCAGAAGAACTAAAATACAATAGATATGAATAAAATAGAACATTTTCCGATTAATTGGACAAACGGGGTAAAAATAACGGCGACTCATTTTTTCGAAAACTACTTCAATGTCGTTGAGACAATAAAAAATGGCAACCTGAGAAGCTTGAATAATTTCAATTACGGCATAGGAGAAAAAATAGAAGGAAGTAACAGTTGCATAGAAATAGAAACAATACGCAAATCCAACACATCCATCATTGTCCGGCTCAAATCTTGTAATGCCATTACAAAAAGTGGCTATCATGTATTGTATTACGACGGATTGTACGGAGATGAAGCCCCTTCCGTAACAATAGATGTCTCCGATATTGAAACAAAGGATGAATCCCGTTTTTATGTCGTAGCATCGGTAAATCCATACAACTTGGTTCCGGTAGGAATGCCCGATCCCGAAGTCATACCACTACATCATCCCTATGTCTTGCCCAAAATTGAATTATATACCTTATCCGAAAATCAAGTAAACGCCTCCTTTTTAAAAGAAAATTTCTTGATTACGGGTGAAGTTATAATAAAGGACAATATTCTGGCTCTTAATGGAGAATTTATTCCACCTGTACAAAAAACATGTTATAACGAGCCGTTGAACAATTTCTTACTGGAGTTAGTTCATTCTCTGCATTGCATAAAAAAGTATTCCATACTGGTTTTTCGCAAAAACATAAATAGCAGCAGAAAAAACGAAATGGCAGAAAAAACTTTCTTTTTATGCAAGGATGTAAATACATTTCACAGTCAATACATTTTTTATTTAGAAAATATTGCCGGTCAAGAAACTCCTATTCGTATTGTGCAAACAATGTCTGTGTTGGCAAACTATTTGTCCGTTTCGCTTGACTTAATGTCGGAAAAAGAGCGTGAGTCGCTGCTTCAATATTATTATGAATGGTCGGACATAAAACCCTCAGATCTCACACAAAGTATCGGAAACGTCATCAGTTTACAATATGATCACATGGATATAGCTAAATCCATACGACCGATAAAGCAATTTATGGGCATACTGGAACGCATTTTCAAAAAAATGAGTGAACTTGAATATATTGGACTGACAAAAGAAAATATAGTAGTGGGAGTTGATAGCGAAAATGTGAAATCGTCCAAAAGTGAAAAAAGATGGTCTATTTTTGACTAAAAATTTATAACTTTGCACCCTCAAATAAAAAAGATTAAATTTTTATGAAACCGTTAAACGCCAAAGATCGTAAACAGCAGAAGCTTAGTTTTTACGTTTATTTCGGACTCACGTTGTTTTTATTCGGTTTATGCACAATTTTTACTTTTATTACGGCACAAAAAGGAATTGCTTTGCTTGAGAGCAAAAAATCAAGTTATGATGCCATTTTTAAGAAACAAGCGGAATTGAACTTTCAATTAGATGAAATTTTTAGGGATTTAATCAATCTGAAAAGTAAAAAAAGAACAACAAGCGAGCATAAACAAATGCAAAGGATAATAAATAACAACAGAATGATGATGGAGGCTGAAATTGCCGCGATGGAATCAGACCGGCAAGAACATCTAATCTTGTATAAAACTATTTTGGATCAGATAAAAGAGATTCAAACTTCTTTAGATTTATATGAAAAAGAAAGTAACACACGACTCTATAACATAGAGCAATTGGAAAAATGCAGGCAAAAGTATCAAGAAATATCCAAAAGAAGAATCAAATAAAAAACATGACAACAGAAGAACTTATTTGGAAAAAAATTAAATTTGCACTGATTTTCATTTTATCGGCAAGCATACTGTACATTTTGGTTAATAGCATATTTTCAGGGTTCCCTTTATCGAAAAGTGTTGAAATGATGAATTCCATCAGCGAATCAGAGAAAATACTCAATGAGCAAAAAACTTATGTAACAAAAGTGAACGACATAAAACTTGGTATTGATTCGCTTGATTTTGCTATATCGCAGGTGCAAATAATGGACGAAATAAAAGAAAACATTCAGCAACTACAAAACATATACAGGTTGAACGGTATGAGTTCAAAATATATCTTCGGGCTACAATCTTCGAAAACATTGAAACTCTACTTTGACACCAAAGAGGAATTGAGTAGTATCATACGTAATAACGAAATTATTCAAAAAGACTTGAACGAATGTAAGGCAAACATATAATGCCAAGCATGTATATATAATAAAACGTATTTATTTTCAAAGAAAAAAACATAAAAATATAGACAGTATGAAAGGAAATACAAAAACAATCATCATCATTTTGGCAGTGCTTGCATTAGTTGCCATTGCTCTTGCCATATTTCTGCCATTAAAGTCGAAACAGAAAGGTTTCAATTTTGTGGTTTTTGACACAAACAACAACTACCATTACGAAGTAAATGAACCCTTGGATTTTGTTCTAAACGATTCTTTAGTTTTGAAAAACAACAATTTAGTGTGGCACTTCGGTAATGGAGACACGCTTATGCACAAGCCCCGTGTAGCTTATTCGTACAATAAACCCGGAAGATATCTTGTAACATTGACTTGGGGAAAGAATATGTCTGTTAGTCAGCTTATTAATGTTATAGGTACACCGGAAAAACAAGCGTTAGACTCTATCCCTAAGATAAACGGTGTAACCGAAGGATACCAAGGCGAGGAGTTAGTATTCTTTGCCACAGGACAGGGTATTGATTCATGGGCTTGGGAATTTGGAGAAAGCGGAGGCGTGGATTCTCATGAACAACAAGCGGTTTATACTTATGAAAATCCGGGACACTATCTTATTTCTCTCAAAACTAATACCACAGAGTATCCGGTGTATCATGAAATTCATATTTTACCTCGTTTTGAACGAATAGAAGAAACTTCTGTTGCCGATCCCGCATCAGTTATACAGGAAGATTTAAAAACACGATTACAAGCTATTATAAACACTCCTGTAAGCAGCAGAGACACGTATTACAGCCATGTAAACTACATAAAGAGTCAATATCTGTGTGATTCCTCTGATAAAGTTGTAGTAATTATAAACGGAGACAAGTATAACGACTTTGACAGCTATTGTCAGGGACTTCACTTCCTTGAAAACAGCCAAAAAAGAATTTTGAATATTGAGAATGTCAAAGTGGACAACATAGACTGTATTAAAACCATTCACGTAACACAAAACACTATAGAAAAAAAATGAGAACACGTTTAAATATATTTTTAGCATTCGTTGTATTGGCATTGATGCCTATAAACAATTTATCAGCACAAATCACGACCTCTGCCAAAGTAAAAAAAGCAGGTAATAATTCTTTTAATTTTCCTGACGAAGCGAAAAACATTAATAACAAGTTAAAAAAAGACGCTTCTATAAAAGTAGTTTTTTCCGACAGAGACAACAACCCTGTTTATGCCGATCCATACGCTCAACAGCGTATCGGAACGCAGCCTATGGGAGCAGCTTTCTTTGTAGTCAACAGCAAAAATGATGCCTTTCAGGTGGTTGAGGCTGATTTTAGTCTATTGGGAAAACCCCAAACATTTTTTTCGTTCTTGATGAGTACAAAATATCATTTCAAAGATGCCCGAAACGTGCCATACGTGGGATGGATACCTAAAACGAGATTATTGGAATTTAACCACTCATTTCTGTATTATCAAAACAACAAACCTCTGAAATACAGAATAGGTATCAATAATATGGATAGACTTTTCAATATACATAGATATTTTGTAAACGATACCTTAAATGTATTCAAAGATCCTTTTTTGAAAGAAAAAACAGGCAAGTATGTTTTGCTCAATCAAATTGTTTATCCTTACAAATATGATGAAACAGGCAAAGCTGTTCTTGTTTCGACTCAGCCAATGCTTCGCGATTCTGCATCGCAAGTAATAGGTTGGATACCGGCAGATTTAATCTCTCTTGCCGGACAAAATCAAATAACAAGAGTATCGAGAGAAACAAATACCTCTCTTGTAGACAATAATGGGTTAGTATTCAGCGGTAATGATTTATATCAAAATACGCTTTTTTATCGTACCGGCAATACCGAAAATTTCTCACAAAGCAGAGATGTAAGCGTTGTTGCGCCATTGAATGTGTGGAATCACGAGAGAAACAAACTTATCAACGTGAAAGGCGACGATATACTTATCTCGGAAGTACACAGGTTTGAAAAAGAGTGTAGAAACTTAAACTTACATCTTGTATTTTTCGAGAAAGATAAAAACACGGTAACTAAAATGCTCAATGCTTTGCAAAATATATGGATGCAGTTGTCAGGACTATCGGGGTACAATTATACTTTCTCTGCTACTTGTGTTTCAGATAAGGGAAATCTTTATTTGCCATCGACACCGGCGTTTGACGAATGGCTCGACTATGTGGAGCAAATAACGGCACAAGGCGTAAAAAAAGGGGAACGCCTGAGAACTTCCGATTTTGATGGAGCTATTACCGACATTATTAAAAACAGTAATGGAAAAAACTTTGAAAATAATATTTTTATGGTTCTGGGAACAAATCAAAAATTGGAACTCAAGCAGTACACCATAAAAAAAATCGGACAAAAATCGGGGAAATTCTTATTTGTTCAAATCAACAACCAATCAGACAAAGCTTATCAGGAATTTATTCTAAATGCCAAAGAATTGTTGAGTGAAACAGGTATAGCCTATATCAATTTTATTCAAGAATACATTGTTGAGAACGCTCTTTTGAAGGGAGGCAACTTTATTAATTTATCCTCATTGTCTGCCGTTAATGATAATATTTATGTGTTTGATGCTCCGGAAACCAGTTTAGCCAATGGAGGGCTTGTTTTCCCTGTTTCAAATAATTATCTATCTAACGCAGCTTTCTCTATAGCAATTGATTCTTTGATTATCAAATCGAATAAATCAAATAAACAACTATTGAAATCGCTGAGAAAACACGAAAGAAAACTCGGCACTTTGCGAAGCGAACCATCTCCTATTCTCTCTCAGTTGTTTAGCAGCAGTGCCATTGCCGATTCTATGAGTATTATATCTATTGATAAAAACAGTGTAAACGACGTTTTTTACAAAGAGATGTTTATTGATAATTCGTTATGTGAATCGCAAGAACAGGGTTGTCTCGTTAATATGGAAGAGATGAAAGAACTTTTGCAAAACTATCATGACCTCTTGCCCTATTTTGCCGGAACAGTAACCCGAAAGGAATGCAAAGTGCTAAAAAGAATGTATAAAGATCAAATAAAAGCCATTAACAGAACTTATAAACGAAAAGTGTTATCCGGTGGCAGCACTATGTCCGAGCTTTTTTTCCGAAAAACGGGTATGCCTATATATGACAACCGTTTTGAGCGGATTAACATAAAACGATTGACAAGCAGGGCTGTTTTAAATGCGGGTTTTGATGCTTTTTACAAGGAGCTTACGACAAAATTGGATAAATTGGAAGAGATGTTTGAGAAAAATCAGCTTGAAATAGTTACAACCCCACAGGGCAATTGTTTCTTCATTCCTAAACATCTGATGCTGTAATGATATGACCGCAACAACCATCGCGACAGAAAATCATTTACGTGAAGAGATTTTGAATATTCTTTACGCTAAAAATCTCAACAAACCGATTTGGATAAGCGTTGAGGAAGTTTTTTGGACAATAGACGATTTCTCCGTAAGCGAAGAACAGATAAAAAAAACGCTAAAGTGGCTTGTTGAACGCGACAAAGTAATCTCGCAGTCGGGAAAATATCAGATTAGCCAAGAAGAGTTTTTGGAGAGAAGTAAAAAAACTTCTTGTAAAAAGGTTGATAGAAAATCTCAAATAGCGTTTAAGAAAACCGATGCAGACAGTAAAAAGAAGCACGAGGTAGCACCTTCTACCTCTTCCGTTAAAAAGAACTCTGATTTTTGGATAGGAAGGGTATGCTTTACGGCGTGTTGTGCAATGATTATAATCATTGCTTTTATTGCATATCAAGAGTCAATAGCTTCTTTTCGAGAAACAACAACCGGCAGGCAAACGTTCTTGTTTGCCTTGTTGGCTCTCGTTTTTCTAATTGCAGGAATATTTTTTTCAAAAAAAACATAGATTTATTTGCACGGTAAAAAAAATATATCTATATTTGCACCTACATAAAGACAATATTTTAGAATTTTTCTCTTCTTTCCAAAATAAAATAGGTCTGAGTAAAAAAGGGAGAAAATTTCAAGAGCATTGTTTTTTGAGGTTTTCTCTCTTTCTTTGTTTTATACCGGTTACGGCAGGAAAGATTAAGAAGCCCCATAACAATTAATTCAATGTTTAATTTAAAAAAAAGAAATCATTATGGGATCATTCAGAGCAACCCTTACTTTAAGTGGTAAAGAATTTGACGTGCTTTATTCAAACTACGAATTCAGCCGTAATACCGATTCAAAAGGTAAACCGTCTTCAAACATTTTAGGCGGTCGTGTAAACGTACTCATCGAATCTACGGAAGACACATCGGTAATTGAAGCGATGCTTAACAGCCAGTTTAAACCGGTTGAAGGAAAAATCACTTACAAAAAAACCGATGAAGATGCTAAAATGAAAGAGATAGAGTTTAAGAACGCTTACGTTGTTCACTACAAAGAAACGCTTGACGTAAACAACGACGTTCCGATGACTATCGCCATTACTTTCTCGGCAGAAGAAATTACCGTAGGTAATGCCGCTTTGGACAACCGTTGGCCCAAAGCATAACAAACCGTTTTAACCGGAGAGTTCAACATGTGTAACCGGCATGTTGTTCTTCGGTATAATGCAATATGTTTTCCCAAAATCATTCAGTTTAACGGCTGAATGATTTTTGGGAAATATTTGTTAGTAAAGGTCTGAAAATACACTAAAACTTTCATCCATGAGTATCAATAACCAAATAAAGACCAAAGGAAAAGTGATAGCCGACGGACGCCCTTCATATATACAGGAAATTCCTCTTTCCGGGACCTACCTAATTATTTATGCACAAGGTTGGGATAATCCGCACACAAAAGGACATGATCAGGGAGAAGCCTTTAAAAAGAATGCCGAAGCTCTTCGAACAAAATTGATAATGAGCGGAATAAACAAAAGTTCGATAGTCCTCTTAAAAGCAACAACGGAAGAAGAATTTTTAAATGCAGTAAATAGAATATATCCTACGGGAAAAATTAAGCAGTTAGATGTTTATTCACACATGTCCAACAATGGAATTAACTTTGGCGGAAATACAAATGATGAAGCGGTCAATGCTACCTCAGCAGAAAAAGATTATCGGGTACTGAATTATTGGTCGGGAGAAAACAATAATTAGTCGCCCCTTAAAATACCTTTATGCAACTGAAATTCAATAAAATAATTCCATAAAAAGTTGTATATATCTGCAACATTTAGTACCTTTAGGAGCTAAAACACTGCAAATTATGTTAGGAAAATTACCGGAAAAAGGA
>JBGZFC010000076.1:0-35337 GCA_041846575.1 Bacteroidota bacterium | reverse complement strand
AACTGTTTGTTGTTTTTACCTTTCAAACAAAGGGCACTTACAACAGTGATAAGTTTATTGCCAAATTACCCATAGTTGTTTTTACCTTTCAAACAAAGGGCACTTACAACTAACAAATAATCAACCTCTTGACAATATTGGTTGTTTTTACCTTTCAAACAAAGGGCACTTACAACCAAGCGATATATATATGACGAAGATAGCGGTTGTTTTTACCTTTCAAACGAGGGGCACTTACAATTCTTAAGATTTAAATTCCCATTTACTATCTGTTGTTTTTACCTTTCAAACGAAGAAAATTTATCGTTTGTATCCCCTTATTATCTCTTTAAAATATCTATCTTCTGCATTCTTAACCTTTCTTACCTTATCTCTTTCCTTATGGTCGAAATAGTTATTATGTGCCGTTCGTAGCAGTTTATTCGTAACAACCCTCTCTTGCTTGGGAATATCGCCGTATTGAGTGCAATCATTTGGAATATATCGCTTTACAAACTCTTTTTCTACAGCTTTGGTTTTATCACTGTACAGTCCATCGGGAATACCAAAGTGGCAAGCAATATTGCGTTCTTTGTCTGTTAAGAAGTTGTGTAACGAGGCTATTTCTCGATAGGTTATCCTGTTATTTGCACACTTTCTCCACAATTTATCTTTCCATACAAAATATTTTTCCAACTCCATATATATTGCCAAAAACTTGCCCGATTCGGTAACAATGTGTTTCTGTACCTGATGAAACTCTTCGAGAGTGATACTCTTTTTAGCGTTATAGTGAGATATCACTGTTTTTATATCATTGCAGTTAGCAGCCTTAGACAAATATTGGGGCAGGTCTGTAATAAAACTTGAAAAATCTTTGGCTTTTTCCTTATAATAATTGACAATACCCACATAACGCTCTATCTGCTTGAAGGGCACTTCTATAGAGTATAAGTAATTGCCCGTTTTATCCATAACAGGGAAAGTGTAATCGGAAACAAGTATGGTGCTAACACTCTTTTTTATACTTTGGGCATCCTGTCTATTGTTGGTAAAATAGTGTATAGCTATCTCGTACAACAGGCAGTCTTCCAAGCGTTGGGTCATCAGAGCATTGGATGCCTTTAAGGCAGCCTTGTCCATCTCCTTTCTATTTGCATTGCCCAAATAGTAGTCGGCAATAAGGTGTTTCTTGTTACACAGAGCAGGCATATCAATACCCTCTTTGGCAGCCTTTTCTTCTTCGTTAGAATCAGCCTCTTTCTTATCTAAAGGTCTCGGCAAGAGTCGCTTCTCATTTTTCATAAATGCCAAGAAGTGCGACAGGTTGATATACAGAATATGGTTACCAAAAAGATTTTTGTAGCCGGCGAGTTGATATTTGTCCGTATCAACCGAATGTTGCTCTTGATTCTTTATCCATTCATTAAATTCTTCTTTAGTTTTACGATAATAGTCGTCGAGCGAATGCCCGTTATCGAACAAATTTTTGAACTCTTCATTTTTGAAGAAACATTTGCTGTCGAGCAGATTACGCAAGCACAATTTATAGTCGGACACAGTATCCATAGCAAACATATAGCGACAAAAATCGTTGAACTCATCGCGAGTGATGTGTAACGATTTGTGATGCTTGTCCTGCGTGGGTGCAGATGCTTTGTATATATCTTTGAAATACATAATGTGCCACGCTTTACGAACAAATTGTAGTTTGAACTGCTTGCCTTTGTTGTTGCGTACAAAGTTGTCGTACGCCTCAAACGATGTAGCTTTTTTGTACTCCAACAGCTTCTGATACCTCTTTTCGTGCTCTTGGGCTTGTGCCAATATCCTGCGGAATGCCTCCAACGACTGTTGCACAGGTACACCGGTAAGTTGTTTTTTTACGGCTCGGCGAGGCAACAGTTTTTTCATTGTTGCCTGTTGGCTGCTATTCTTGTTTTTAAAAGCCAAATGCATCGCTTCAAAGTCCGTTTTATACGCTTTATGGAAATATTTACGCAACAACAGATTTCCTTTGAGTTCTACAGAGGCAGGTGCAAATAAGGCATCTTGCAGCAGATATACCAGCAACGGACGCTGTATAGAAACTATCGTCTGCTGTCCGTCATCAAGCGAAAGTATCACTTGCACAGCATTGTTTTCTATCACAAAAGGGGTATCCCATTCGGGGTATTTTTCGAGGTGTGCTGGGTATGTAGCGTAGTATGTAAGTTTGCCTCCGTGAAACCTCAATGCATCATACTCTTTTTTGCTCAATGCCTGCTCTTGCTCTCTCAAATACCTGTCCTGTTCGTCGGTGGTATAGAAGCGATACATTTTGAATTGGGCATCATCGCCAAAATACTTGGTTTGGGCAAGATAGCGTACGGCTATCTCCATAAATCTATCCTGATTACGTCCATACGAAGTGTAAAACGACTTATGTTTCAACCTGTTCTTGAGTCTATCTACCGCTTTGTTGGTGTTGAGTTCGGTTTCGAATTCTTGGTGTTTTTTGCCAAACGATTCATTCAGACACTCTCTATAAAGAGGCTTATCCGAAAAATAGGTTTTCACCACATATCGTAATACAAACATTTTGAACGATTTAGGCTTATAACTTTTTTTCTGAAACTTATTATTTGTTATCTCTTGATATACTGCCTTTACCTCACTGTTTTTTTCTATAAAATCACGGTATATCGGCTTTGGAGGGTTAGGCGACTCGTTTCTAAAAATTCGGGCTACAGCATATTGTTTAAAATCTAAATCATCTGTCATTTCGGGGAAAAGTCGGTCCATCTCCATCTCCTCTATCCGCTCTTTCAAAGCTTTGGCAATAGTGGGTTTGGACTCGTTGTCCAAATCTATTTCCTTATTCCAGGTTGTAGGATATTTGTTGAGGTATTGAATAATATCGCGTGCATAGATAAGGCTTCGCTCTTCGCAGTCATAGTCTTGACTACTCCTCTTTTTTGCAAAAAACGACATAATATTCCGCTTGCTTCGCATCTGGTCATCATCGTTTCGCTTATATCCCTTTATTTTGGAAATCAGCTGGTTGGCTTCGTCTTTATAGAGGAACATCGAAAGAAAAAACAGCGAGCCCACAAAAGATAAATAGGTTCCTGATTTTATGGATATTACAGAGTGGTCGCCATACAAATCCCAATCAAACGCCTCTTTTACCTCGGTAAACAGCAAGGTGTCGATACAATCATCTACCGACTGTTTGACAAAAGCCTTTCTAAGATTTATATATGTTTCGGCTTTTTGTTTCTCTTCATCGGACTTCTTTCCTTCGTCAAACGGATAAAATTTCTGTTGCAAAAAACTTTTATAGGCAGACTTAAATTCGTCAGAGTTAGTGTACCTACAAAATATATCGCTCATCTCCTTATCAAACTGTTCGGCAGTATAATCTTTCTGCGAATATTTGTTATGAATTTTGTTTCTCCACACGTCCCATTTGATCTGATTGCTCTCTTTTTCCGGCAGTTCCAAAAACATCATCATCGTAGCCATTCTGAAAGCCTCTTTCAGGAAACAGGCAATAGGGCTATTCTTGTCAATAAGCAATTTATCGAAAGTATGGATATAGTGGTTGTTGAGATTGCGCAGGTCATCAATCATCTGCTTCAAACAGTCTTGAAACCCGAACTCCTCTATTTGCAGAGATTTAAAGTCGCCACAATGGTGCGTTTTAGTCGCCGCATCGTAGTTTTTTTGGAATATAATGTTAGAGGAGACAGGCAAACTTTTGAAACGATGTCCCACGGCAAAGTGATACAATCGCCATTGCAAATTTATTGAGTTTCGGCAAATGTAATTGTAGTTGCTTAAACTCTTTTCGGCTAATGAAACAGTGTAGCACTTGTTTTCGAAAAAATGCGAAAAATCCCTTTCGGCATTGTATTTGAGTAGTTTGTCTTCCATATTATCTTGTAAATTTTAATATTAACATAACAACAAATAGGCATATAAAAACGGCAAAGATTTTGAGTGCTGTTCTAAAGAGTCGATACTTTCGTGATGCAGCTTTGGATACAGCGATAATATTGTTTACTTTTTCCCTCTGGAAGGAATCAAACTCATATTCCTCTACTCCTTCCGAAAGTTTTTGCATCAACTGCTGAGACGAAAGACTCTCAATATTTTCACAGCGAAAAATAGAGTCTGTCGGTTTCACAAAAGGGTTTGCATTACCTCCTTTCTTTACAGGATAAAAAGCCCAAAGGCTCGTGCAAAGCGAGCAAATGAGAAAAACTAAGGTGGCGGTTGTCAAGATATATTCGCATAGAGATGCCACTTCCATACAATTTTCAATAATTACGCTGAGCAACACAAGACACAAGGCGATAAATGCTCCGTGTTTTGCTTCTACAAAAGTAAGCGAGTGTTGTACATATTGCGACAGGTCGTCAAGGCGTTTTTCTACTTTTTCCATATTGTTCAATTTTTAATTTTTATGACTGTGTTAATGAATACAAAATACTACATATCTCTATATCCAAATGACGCAAGTTTGAGCAGAGCGGAAACTTGTGCCATTGTGCTATTGGCTATTAGCCGTTGGCTTTTTAAACGAAAAACGAAAAATGAAAAGTTTAAAGTTCGAAGTTCAAGGTTTACTTGTAAACTGTCAACTGTAAAACTCGTA
The DNA here is from genome assembly GCA_041846575.1 of Bacteroidota bacterium. GTDB lineage: Bacteria > Bacteroidota > Bacteroidia > Bacteroidales > Dysgonomonadaceae > JBGZFC01. The sequence goes on along the minus strand of JBGZFC010000076.1, from coordinate 30,716 downwards.
AATCTAAAATCGTAACTCGTGATTTTTTCTGTCTTTACTCTTTTCTTCTTTTAGTCCTTTGTCTAAAAATATTGGCTCTTTTTGCTTAGGGCACAAGTTACACTTCGTTAAACTTGCGCCACTGGGGGAGTTTGGCACAAGCAAGCGACATCAGCATGATGGCTGAAAATAGAGTGAAAACAACTTTTCTCATCTTTTAAATTTTTATTTCTTCTTAAAAATATCATATAGTTACAAAATTAATAAATCGAATGGCTATTCCCAAAAATTGCCGTTTTAAAAGAGGTTTTTTTGTAACTTTGCAATAAACATAAATGTAGCAGGAATTGCTTAGTGTAAAAGATAAATGAAGTAGAATAGCAGCTTATTAGGTATTGTTAGACATTACTTTATGGATATAATGCAAAACATAAAAGCACTTTTTAGACAAGCAGACAAAAAAATGACTTAACAAATCAATATCGGCAAAAATTGAAAAAATTGTTTTTCTACTTTTTACAAGCAGACCTTGAAAAAGTATTGGATATTATGCCGTTGACAGAAAAAAGATTCTATACCGACCCGTATGGACGACGATACAATATTATTTTATCGTACAGAAATAAATTCAAATAAACAGATAAAAAAATGTCAAAAACCGAACAACATCCTTTAATCCCCTTTTTGCCGGAAAACGCAGTTGTACTGATGTTAGGAAGCTTTCCACCGCCTCGTGTCAAGTGGAAAATGAATTTTTACTACCCCAACTTTCAGAACGATATGTGGCGAATTTTCGGATTGATATTTTTCAACGACAAAGAGCATTTTCTGACACACGACAAAAAGTCGTTCGACAAAGAGAAAATAATTGATTTTTTAACATTCAAAAGAATAGCCGTAGGAGATACCGGTTTTGAAGTTAGCCGATTGAAAGGTAATGCTTCCGACAATTTTTTGGAGATTGTTACACCCATAAATTTGAAAGAGGTTTTATCCCGTATTCCAAATTGCACAACTTTTGTTACTACGGGAGAAAAAGCAACCGAAACTCTACACTCGCTTTTCCCCAAAAAGACACCTATACCTAAAGTCGGAAGCTTTATTATTGTGAATTATCTCGATAAAGAGTACAAATTTTACCGTATGCCATCATCATCGCGTGCTTATCCGAAGCCTTTGGAAGAAAAAGCAAAAGTTTATGCACAATTTTTTAAAGAAACAGGGATAATTTGACAGTTATGAGATGTGTTGTTAATTGCTTGAAAATCAGCCATAATGCGTTTACCTTTTTTAAGTTTAAGGAATAAATCCGAAATCTAAAACATTACTATTTATTTGTTCTGTTTTCTTTATATGATTACATAATTGGTTGGCAATACTCAAAAAAAAGAATCATTTGTGGATTTTATAATTATTAAGTTTGTCGTATTATCAAAAAATTGTACTTTTGTTATTAATTATATTAAACCTCTTATCATATTTCAGAAAAATTATAATCAAAAGTGAAACAACAATTATTAAACAAAATATCAAAAAAAGAGATTGTAGTCGGAGTTGTAGGTCTGGGCTACGTCGGTTTGCCATTGGCAGTAGAGAAAGCAAAAGCCGGATTTAAAACAATAGGCTTTGATGTGCAAGACCAAAAAGTTGATATGGTAAATTCGGGTCATAACTATATTGGCGATGTAGTAGATAACGATTTGAAAGATATTGTAGCCAAAGGCATGTTGTCGGCAACCAAAGACTTCAGTTTTATAAAGGATGTCGATTTTGTAGCTATTTGTGTACCAACCCCCCTCGATATTTACCAACAACCCGATATCAGTTATGTAAAATCATCAGCAGAGTCTATTGCCAAATATATGACAAAAGGTATAATCGTAGTGTTGGAATCCACCACATATCCTGGAACTACCGAGGAGTTGATAAAGCCAATTCTTGAAAAAGGATCGGGATTAAAGTGCGGAGAAGATTTCTACCTTGGTTTCTCTCCGGAACGCGTTGATCCTGGCAATCTGATTTACAAGACAAAAAACACTCCAAAAGTAGTTGGAGCAATCGGAGACGATGCTCTTGAAGTTATTGCATCTATGTACAGAGCAGTTCTTGAAAGCGATGTACATACGGTTTCAAGCCCTGCAGTTGCCGAGATGGAGAAAATTCTCGAGAATACATATCGCAATATCAATATCGGTTTGGTAAACGAGTTGGCAATGCTTTGCCACAAGATGAATATCAACCTTTGGGATGTAATAGATGCTGCAAAAACAAAACCATACGGATTTCAGGCATTCTATCCCGGACCTGGGTTAGGAGGGCACTGTATTCCGTTAGACCCTTACTATCTCTCATGGAAAGCTCGCGAATACGGTTTCCATACATCCATGATTGAATCGTCGATGATGATAAACGACCGAATGCCGGAGTATTGCATGGAGAGAGCCGGAAGTATTCTCAACAGATATAAAAAATCTCTGAACGGTTCCAATATCCTCGTTTTGGGTGTAGCATACAAACAAGATATTGACGACTATCGAGAAAGTCCCGCCTTAGTGGTAATTGATATTTTAAAAGAAAAGGGCTCAAAAATAAAATATTTCGACCCATACATTTCTGAATATAAATATAAAGGAGAGAAATATCAGGGCGAAAAAGAGCTGACAAAGGAGCTTCTGCAAAATGCGGATTTAGTTATAGTAACAGCATCTCACTCAAATGTTGATTACAATTTTGTACAACAACACGCTACCATTGTTTTCGATACAAAAAATGCAATGAAGGACGTTGCCAATAGAGAGAATATTGAACTATTGTAATTTAGTTCTGAGTATTGAGTTTTGAGTTATGAGTGGAGGCAATAAGAAATATGGCGATTTTAGAGACTTAATAGCTTATCAAATAGCATTTGAGCAAGGTTGTAAAATTTTTGATTTGACTCTCTCATTTCCAAAAGAAGAACAATATTCATTAACCGATCAAATCAGACGTTCATCTCGATCTGTTTGTGCAAACTTAGCAGAGGCTTATAGAAAAAGAGATTACTTAAAACATTTTTTATTAAAATTGACTGACTGTTTAGGCGAAAATAGTGAAACTCTTGTTTGGTTGAAATTTGCAAAACAACACAAATATATTTTAGATGAAACATATTTGGAGTATTGTGCATCAAACGAAGAAATAACAAAACTATTAAAATATATGTATAATAATCCGGGTAAATTTGGAGTAAAAGAATAAATACTCCAAACTCGTAACTCAAAACTAATGATAATTCGTACCGCGCATCCCGCAATACGAAGCACGCACAACTCAGAACTATTTACTCGGAACTCAAAACTATAATTAAAACTATTATGAATAAAATTTGTGTTATAGGTGGCGGCAGATGGGGACAGAACCATATCCGTACACTCTTTGAAATGGGAAATTTGGGCGGTATCGTAGAATCTAATCCTAAAAGATTGAACGAACTCTTGGATAAATATCCTGTCAAAGGTTTTTCTGACGTAGAATCAGCGTTGCAAGAAAATTTTGACGGATTTACCATTGCTGCGCCGGCGTCACTTCATTACGAAATTGCCAAGCTATTATTACAGAACGGCAAAAGTGTATTGGTGGAAAAACCGATGACTCTCTCAGCCGAAACATCGCTCGAATTGGTTGAGTTAGCCAAAGCTAATGGAGCACAACTTATGGTTGGTCATGTTCTGCTGTTTCATCCTGCAATTATCAAAATTAAAGAGTTGATAGATAGCGGAAAAATAGGAAAGCTATACTATATCTATTCCAATCGGTTAAATCTGGGAACAGTGAGAACCGAAGAGAATGTTTTCTGGTCATTGGCTCCCCACGATGTGTCTATTTTAGACTATTTTGTGGGTAAGCCGGCTATCTCAATTGAGGCGAGAGGACAGAAATTCCTGCAATCAGAGGTTTATGATTCTACAATGGCTCAATTAACTTATCCGGATAACGTACACGGTCATATATTCGCATCTTGGCTACACCCGTTTAAAGAGCACCGTTTGGTTGTGATTGGTAGTGAGGGAATGCTTTCATTCGAAGACTCCAGTACCGATAAAAATATTGTTTTCCACAACAAACGAATTCAGTTTGAAGAAGGAATTCCGACAAAAGTGGAAGCCCCTGATGAAATTATCCCGTATGATAAAAAAATGCCATTGAATGAGGAATTGGCTTATTTTGTCAACAATTTAGATAAAAAAATAGACGTTGCTGATGGACAATCTGGTTATGAAGTAGTAAAAGTTTTAGAGAAGGTACAAAAATTAATTAACGAAACAGAATAATGGAAAAAGAGTATTTCGTTCACGAAAGCAGTTACATCGATGAAAATGTAACAATAGGAAAAGGCACTAAAATTTGGCATTTCTGCCATGTTCAAAAAAATGCCGTTCTGGGCGAAAATTGTTCGCTTGGTCAAAATGTAAATGTAGCAAACAATGTTAAGATTGGTAACGGTGTTCGAATACAGAATAATGTTTCTGTATATGAGGGCGTTGAGTTGGAAGATAATGTTTTTTGCGGTCCATCGTGCGTATTTACCAACGTAACTACACCACGTGCTCACTATTCAGTTCACGGAGTTTACGCTAAAACGCTAATAAAGTGGGGAGCTTCGTTGGGTGCAAATTCCACAGTTGTTTGCGGACACAATGTAGGACGATGTGCTCTGATAGCAGCCGGTGCGGTCGTTACCAAAGACGTAAAAGACCATGCACTTATGGCAGGAGTACCGGCTAAGCAGATAGGTTGGGTATGCGAATGTGGAGAACGCTTACCCGAAAGTTTAGTTTGTGACAAATGTGGAAAAAAATATAAAGAATCAGATAGCGGGCTTGTTGAGTGGTAATGCTCCAGATCGGGAGTTGTCAAAATAATCATCTGATTATCAATGATAAATTTAAAGATTAGGCGTAAAGGCAGGGGTAAATTCTCTGCCTTTCGCTATTTTTACAATCAAAAACAACGAAAAAATGAGTTTATGAGGATACTGTCTCCAAGAAAAGGATACTTGATACTCTCATAAAAAAGTGTGTAAAGCAGGATTTTATTATATTTGATTTTTGAACTAAAAAATATCCGAAAATATTCGGTGTGTTCTTTGATATTTTGTGTGGAATATTTGTAGTAATCAATAGTTTTATGTATTTTCGCAGTGCAACTTCAGATTTACATAAACTATGGATAATAATTTTATAGAAAGAGATATAACAGGCGTAATGCTTGAAATGTATCAATACTTTCCCGTCATCACAATGACCGGACCTCGACAATCAGGCAAAACGACATTGTTGCGAAATGTGTTTGACAAGCTTCCCTATTATTCATTAGAGAATCTGAATGTCAGACACTTTGCAAAGAACGATCCGGTTGGATTCCTAAATCAACATCCCGAAGGAATGATTCTGGATGAAGTGCAGCATACACCTGACCTTCTATCCTACATACAAGGATTGGTTGATGAGAATCCGGATATACGGTTTGTGCTTTCGGGAAGTTCTCAATTCTCCGTGATTAAGCAGATTACACAATCACTTGCCGGAAGAACCGGTGTATTAGAATTATTACCTTTATCTTATAACGAAGTAAAAAAACAAGCTGATGAGAAGAAGTTGGACGATGTAATACTTAACGGTTTCTTTCCTGTCTTATATGCCGGTAAGAACTCACACCATTTATTATATCCATCGTATGTGAAAACCTATTTGGAAAGAGATGTACGAGATTTATTACTTATAAAAGATATGATGCAGTTCCAAACATTTCTAAGGCTTTGTGCCGGGCGTATAGGTAGTTTATTCAATGCTGCCGAACTTGCAGGCGAAGTGGGAGTATCTGCCAATACCATTAAATCTTGGTTATCCGTTTTGCAGGCATCGTATATCATTAAGCTTTTACCTCCTTTTTATGAAAATATAAGAAAAAGACTGACCAAAACGCCGAAACTCTATTTCTGTGATACGGGATTAGCTTGTTATTTACTTGGAATAGAATCGGCACAGCAACTGGCAAGGGATAAAATGAGAGGACACCTGTTTGAAAACTTTATTGTGATGGAAGCTCTAAAAGATCGATACAATCAAGGTAAGGAGAGTAATTTATTCTTTTATAGAGATAGTAACGGTGTCGAAGTAGATTTATTACTAAAAAAAGGTTATGAATATTCAGCTATTGAAATAAAATCATCTCAGACCTATCATCCTGAATTTGAAACGGGCATCAAGTCGTTAAGCGGTTTGTTGAAAGACAGGCTGACAGATAAAACGATTTTGTATGCCGGAGATTTTGAAAATGACTCTGCCAACATAAAACTCTTAAGTTATAAAAACATGAATCGTCTTTTTTTATAAAAACATTCGGTAATGCTCCAGATTGGGAGTTGTCAAGATAATCATCTTATTTATCAATAATGAATTTAAATATTAGGCGTAAAGGCAGGGATAAATTCTCTGCCTTTCGCTATTTTTACAATCAAAAACCAACGGTATCATAAAAACAAAAGTAAGGGGATGTCTCAAAAGCACAACATTCGTTCGTTTTTGTCATTGCCTAAGGGTGATTCTGCGAATTCTGAATGAAGTGAAGAATCTATCTTATAAGTTCTTGGCTGTTGGTAACGAACCCAAATAATAAACAGCTCTCTGTCATTTCGAACGAAGTGAGAAATCTGTTCTTTTGGCTGTCAGCTTTTGTAGGAAATATTATAAAAACGTCTTAAGTTTTGTCTCTTGTGTATTGCATCTAAAAAACAGATACTTCATTTCGCTAAAAGCTCCATTCGGTATGACAACATAGTGATGTGCCTTACTTTTGAGACTGCTGCTTTTTAAGAAATTTGTTGATTTTATGAATATTAACTTTACTACTCTAAAATCAACCGAAGTGACCTCGGAGGGGCTCGAACCCTCGACCCATTGATTAAGAGTCAATTGCTCTACCAACTGAGCTACGAAGTCGTTTTTAGAGTGCAAAGGTAAGGAAAAAATAATTGTTATACTCTATCTTCTTTATTTTTTTTATATTAATGTCTGAGAAACATTTTCATTTTATTTTGAAATGACATTCAGTGAACAAGTTTAAATATAGACAAGTAAACAGGTCGCCAAAAAGCAACTCGAACTTTAAAACTGACTGAAAACAATTTCATTACAATATAAAAATAGTCAAGGTTGTATAAAAAATTATTCGGCATACCCTAAATATTTTTATAATATCTATCACTTTTGCCCGATTCCTTCGTGTATAAATCCGTAGTCAGCCAAATCGTTTTTGAGATAAATATTGCGTCCGTCAATGACTAAATGGTGCTTCATACTCTCTTTTAGAGTTTCCCAGTTCGGCATTCTGAACTCTTTCCATTCGGTCGGAACAATAATGGCATCGACACCATTGGCAGCATCGTAAATATCGGTTGCATAATAGATCTTGTCGCTAAAGTGTTTTTGAGCCTCATCCATTGCTGCAGGGTCGTAAGCACGTACTTTTACGCCCGCTTTTAGTAAACTCGATATAAGTGACAGAGACGGAGCATCGCGCATATCATCTGTTTCAGGCTTAAATGATAATCCCCAAACAGCCACGGTTCTGTTTTTGATATCGCCTTTGAAATGTTTATTGAATTTGTGGAAAAGAATCTCTTTTTGCGAATTATTTACCTCTTCCACTGCTTTTAGTACTTTCATTTCGTAACCTACGTTTTCGGCAACTCTTATAATTGCTCTGATATCTTTCGGGAAACAGCTACCGCCATATCCGCATCCGGGATAGAGGAAGCTTCTTCCAATTCGAGAGTCGCTACCCATACCTTTACGCACCATACTTACGTCGGCACCTACCAATTCGCAAAGATTGGCAACATCATTCATAAAACTGATACGCGTTGCCAACATTGCATTCGATGCATATTTTGTCATCTCGGAAGAGAGAATATCCATGAAAATAACCCGGAAATTGACCAATAAGAAAGGACGATAAAGTCTTGTCATCAACTCTTTTGCTCGTTCGGTTTCTACTCCTACAACAACTCGGTCCGGTCTCATGAAATCTTCAACTGCGGCACCCTCTTTCAAAAATTCGGGATTTGAAGCAATATCAAATTCGAGATTTTCCAATCCTCGTTGTTTCAATTTCTCTTTTACTATATCTCGTACCCGATGTGTTGTGCCCACCGGAATAGTGCTTTTGGTAACAATAAGTATTGGCTTGGTTATATAATTTCCGATAGTTTCGGCAACGTTGAAAACGTAAGTAAGATCGGCATTCCCGTTATCGTCTGAAGGTGTACCTACAGCTATGAAAAGTATTTGAATATTGTCGAGCACAGATGTCAAGTCGGTTGTGAAACGCAATCTTTGCGCCTCCCTGTTTCTATCGACTATCGGTTTCAATCCCGGCTCGTATATCGGAGTTATGCCTTTATTCAGTTGTGCTATCTTTGTTTCGTTAATATCTACACAAGTAACGTTAACGCCCATTTCTGCAAAACAGGCACCCGAAACTAATCCCACATATCCTGTTCCCACTACAGCTATATTCATGTTTTGTTGTTTATTATATTGTTTGTTTTTGTATTTAGATTTTTTCTTAAATTTCTTATCGGATAAAGTATTGTTAATAGCGAAAATATGCTAACTACAACAAAGACCGTAACAATATCCCAAAATTTCACTATTACCGGATAAGCATCAATGATATAAGTGCCCGGAGTGTTGCTCAGTTTGATGAATCCGAAATGTTGTTGTAATAAACATATTGTCAGACCTATAACTATTCCCGATATAATTCCCGAAAATGTAATCATCCACCCTTCGTAAAGGAATATTCGGGATATTAATCGGTTTGATGCGCCCATATTTAGCAGGCTTGTTATATCCTCTTTTTTCTCAACAATCAGCATCGAAAGAGAGCCTACCACATTGAAAACGGCAATCAATAAGATAAATGCCAATATAAGAAATGTAACCCACTTTTCGATTTGTATCATTCTGAACGACTCTTTCTGTTGTTCGTAACGGTCTTCTACCAAAAAGTCGTTACCCAATATTCGTTTTATTTCCGCCTTTACCTCTTTTATCGAAGCGTCGGGTTTAACTTTTATGCTGACAGATGAAACTTCATTCTCGTATCTGAAAAGTTCTCGAGCTGCTTCTATTGGTATTATCGCAATCAAGTTGTCATGCCCTTGTTGATTGAGTGAATAAACGCCACTGATATAGAGATAATCGGTTGAAAAAGCATTCGTTGGATTTGTCGTATTTATTGAAACATCGCGTTTGGGTGCGTAAATTTCAACAGGATTAATAAATCCTGCTCTTACACTAAGCGCTATTGCCAAATCGGAGCCTAATATTGTGTAATCTACACTATCTTCCGATAGTTTAAACTCACCATCAATAATCAGTTTATCAATATCGGCTATCAGTTTGAAATCTTCCGAAACGCCTCTTACTAAAATCGGAACTTGTCGTTCGTCATACTTTATAAGTGCATTCTCTTCTAACGATTCAGAAATAAAGTCTATTCCTTTAGTTTGTAGAGCTTTGTTGAATATCTCTGTGTTGTAATCGAAAACTTTTCCTTTAGCAGCTGTTATTTTCAAATCAGGGTCGAACGAACTGAACTGATTTTCAACAATTCCCGCAAATCCGTTGAATACAGATAATACACACACTATCGCCATTGTGGCAATGCAAATACCAATTACCGAGATAAAAGAGATTACATTGATAGCATTGTGCGATTTCTTCGAGAAAAGATATCGGCGTGCGATGAAAAAAGAGACATTCATATCACTTTGAGAAAATCAAGGGCAAATCATTTATCGTTATTTAACAACCTGTCTATATTGTCGATATAATCGAGCGAATCGTCAATGAAAAATTTTAGTTCAGGAACTACTCGCAACTGTTTTCCGACTCTTTTCCCCAACTCAAAACGTATTGCTTTCATATTATCTGTAATGTTTTTTAGCAACTCTTTGCCCTTTTCCGAAGGAAAAATGCTCAGATAAGCATAAGCTATGCTAAGGTCGGGAGTTACACGAACAGTTGTAACAGAGATGAGTGTACCTGACATTTTTTTTGTTTCTACCAAAAAAATTTCGCTCAACTCTTTCTGAATAAGTCTGTTTATTTTTTGTTGTCTTTGAGATTCCATGTTTCTACTTTTTTTGAATTAGTGTAAGACCGTCACGCACGGGCAGGATTACTTTTTCTACACGTGTGTCGGCAGCCAATTTTTCGTTGAAGGCAATTATGCCCTTGGTTTGCCAATCGTTTGCGGCAACAGGTTCTAATATTTTTCCATACCAAAGCGTGTTATCTGCAATGATAAAACCTCTTGATGAAACTTTGGGAAGTACCAACTCATACGTTTCCAAATAGTTTCGTTTATTACCGTCGATAAAGGCAAAATCGAAATATCCATCGTCAAAATTAGGAACTATTTCCATAGCATCGCCGATATGTAGTGTTATTTTATCTGAAAAGGGAGTTTTGGCTAAATATTTACGGATAAAATCTTCCATTTCGTCGTCAACCTCTATGGTGTGCAGTTTGGCGTCGTCATCCAAACCTTCAGCCATCGACAAGGCGGAGTAGCCTGTGAAAGTTCCGATTTCCAAAACACGCTTCGGTCGAATCATTTTTATCAGCATTTTTAGCAATCTGCCTTGCAGGTGTCCCGAAATCATATTGCCGTGCAGCAATTTCACTTGCGCTTCCCGATACATCTCTGCAAGCAAAGGCGGTTCAGGTTCGATATGCGTTAAAATGTATTCGTTTATGGATGAGTTCATTATGATGTTCTTATTTTGTGTAATCGGGCAGGTTGTATTTCTCTTTTGCCTCTAAAATTTTATATACTTCCGATATGTCTAAGTAGGTTGTTCCGCCTTTTTCTCCAAAACTGCCGCCTATATAGGCAATTCTATCTTTTGGTTCAATCATTCTGTTTTTGATGAGTTGTTGAATGGCTTCGGTAAAATATGCTCTTCGGCTCTCTTTGGTGTTGCCGTCGCCTTTGCCCCACATGTGTTCAGCCCAAATTCCGTATGAAAGAGATAGCTCTCGAGCCAATCTTTCGGTAGTTGTAATGGCGTAAATCGGACTTTTTCCTCGAAATGCAGCTAAAACTCTTGCCGTTCGTCCGGTGTGACTGTCGGTAACTATAGCTTTTACATTTAATTTTAGTGATGATTTAACTGCCTGTTTGGCAAGAAATTCTGTGATTCCCGTGTCATCGTCATACGGAACTTTAATGTCGTTTTCCCTTAATTTTGTCTGTTCGGCTTCGTAGGCGGTTTTAGCCATTGTGCGAACAGCCTCAACCGGATATTTGCCGTATGCAGTTTCGCCACTAAGCATAATTGCATCGGTACGATAATAAATTGCATTTGCAATATCTGTTATTTCGGCACGGGTTGGACGCGGATTGTGTATCATTGAGTGCAACATCTGAGTAGCAACAATAACGGGTTTTTTGTATTGTACTGCTTTTCTGATAAGCATACGTTGCATGCCAGGTATCTTCTCTTGTGGTACTTCAATACCCAAATCGCCACGGGCAATCATAATGCCGTATGCAACATCCAAAATTTCACAAACATTGTCAACACCCTCTTGGTTTTCAATTTTAGCGATTATCTTAATCGGGCTTTTTAGTTCGTCTAATACCTCTTGCACGGCTAAAACATCGTCTCTGTTTCTCACGAAAGAGTGTGCGATAAAATCTATATCAAGTTTTACGGCAAGATTGATAAACTCTTTGTCTCGCTCGGTTATTGAAGGTAGATTGATGCGTACACCGGGAATATTCACGCTTTTGCGACTTCCTACGATACCGTCGTTTTGTGAGCAACAGACGAGATAGTCGGAACAAACTTCCAACACTTTTAAGTCAACCTCGCCGTCATCAATCAGTATATCGTCTCCTACATTCATTTGCTCTGTAATGTTCTGGTACGATACGTATATAATCTCTTTTGATGAAATTCGCGACGGATTGCCCATCACTCTAATTCTGTCTCCTGTTTTAAGTTCTATCGGCTCTTCGGTGTAAGTTGTGCGTATTTCGGGACCTTTCGTGTCAATTAAAATTGCAATTTTATTAGATACTTCTCTTACGTTGTTGATTATTTTTCTAAAACCTTCTTCGTTCAGATGTGCCGTGTTCAGTCGAACTACGTTCATCCCTGCTTCATACAACTGTCTGAGAAAATCTGTTTCGCATCTTTTATCGGAGATTGTTGCGACTATTTTTGTGTGTTTCAACATAATTGTTTTATATTTTGGGTTTATTGATAAATGCCTCTATAGCCAATCGATATGAATCCATTCCAAATCCTGCTATCACGCCTCTACAAACGTCTGCCAATAGCGATTTGTGACGAAACTCTTCACGTGAATATACATTAGATATATGCACTTCTACTACGGGAGTGGTTACCGATTTTATAGCATCACGAATGGCAACCGAAGTGTGAGTATAACCTCCGGCATTAATAATAATTCCGTCGTAACTGAATCCCGCTTCTTGGATAACATTTATTATTTCGCCTTCAACATTCGATTGGAAATAGTTAAGTGAAACATCCGGATACCATTGAGTCAATAATTTGTAGTAATCATTAAACGACGTGCTTCCGTAGATGTTTGTCTCTCTCATTCCAAGCAAATTGAGATTCGGACCATTGATTATTTGGATTTTCATCTGTCTTTAAATTATTAGCAAGAAATGGCATTGACCATTAAGTTTTTATCAAGATTACAAAATTAATCAAAAAAACGAGAAGTTTGTGCATTTGTGCATTGTAACTTATTATTTAATTGATTGTCAATTGTATAATCAATGCTTTGTCGTTTTGTTAAATTGATATGAAAATCGATTAATCGGGTAAAAATATCTTTTTTATACATTGTAAAATAAATTACCATATTTTTGATGGCTTTTATCTGTAAAAATTGTATTTTTGGCATAAAATTGTTGCACTATGTCTGATAAATTAGTCATTATTCCAACTTACAACGAAAAAGAGAACGTCGAGAGCATAATAAAAGCGGTTTTTGAGTTAGACCCCAAGTTTGACATATTGATTGTTGACGATAACTCGCCCGACGGTACGGCAGCTATTGTTCGCAGTATGATAGAAGAAGAGTTTCCCGACAGACTTTTTATTGAAGAACGAACTGGAAAATTGGGATTGGGAACAGCTTATATACACGGTTTTAAGTGGGCATTGGCAAGAGAGTATGAGTATATTTTTGAGATGGATGCCGACTTTTCTCACAATCCGAAAGATTTACCTCGACTATACAAAGCGTGTAAGGAAGAAGGTTATGATGTTTCCATAGGCTCAAGATACTGTTCGGGAGTGAATGTCGTGAATTGGCCCATAGGAAGAGTCCTAATGTCCTATTTTGCATCCATATATGTGCAAATGATTACGTGGATGAGGGTAAGTGATACTACTGCCGGGTTTGTTTGTTACAGCCGTAAAGTGTTGGAAACAATAAATTTGGATGAGGTGAAATTTAAAGGATATGCCTTTCAGATTGAGATGAAATATACAGCTATGGTTTTAGGATTCAAAATAAAAGAGGTCTCTGTTGTATTTGTAAATCGAAAATTGGGAGTATCGAAGATGAATACAAGCATATTTGGTGAAGCATTTTTTGGTGTTGTCAATTTACGCTGGCGTAGTTTAACCGGAAAAATAAAACCACGAACCAAACAAATAGAATCTAAATAACTATATGATACTTATACATAATCCTTTAATTATTAATGAAGGAGTCTCTTTTGTCGGCTCGGTTTTAATAGAAAATGAGCGAATTAAAGAGATATACACTTCTGAATTACCCCCAAATATTTTAGATAGTTGCGATAATGTAATAGATGCCGACGGCATGTATTTAATTCCGGGAGTTATAGATGATCAGGTGCATTTTCGAGACCCGGGTTTGACTCACAAAGGCGACTTGTTTTCAGAAAGTTGTGCTGCTGTTGCCGGCGGTGTAACATCGTTTATGGATATGCCGAATACCGCTCCACAAACCATAACCAACGATTTGCTGTATGAGAAATTGGAGTTGGCGGAGCAAAAATCGGTAGCAAATTTTTCATTCTATCTTGGAGCAACAAACGACAATATAAAAGAGCTAATCAAAATAGATAACAAGAAAACTTGCGGTGTAAAGTTATTTATGGGTGCGTCAACCGGAAATATGTTGGTTGATAATGAAAAATCATTGCAAGCTATTTTTGCCGAAGTTGATTCACTAATTGCGACACATTGCGAAAAAGAAGAAATCATTAGAAATAATGTGGATATTTTTAGGAAGAAATTCGGCGAAAATATTCCTGTCCAATATCATCCGCAAATCAGGAGCGATGAGGCTTGTTATGTTTCTTCCGCACAAGCTGTAGAGCTTGCTCATAAATATGGCTCTCGATTACACATTCTGCATCTTTCTACGGCAAGAGAGATGAGCCTATTAAGTAACGCACCAATTGCCGATAAAAAAATCACAGCCGAAGTGTGCGTGCATCATCTTTGGTTTACCGATGAAGATTATCAACGTTTAGACTCCAAAATAAAATGTAATCCTGCGGTTAAATCAGAAGCCGACCGTGAAGCACTGCGTGAAGCACTGAAAAACGGGAAATTGGATATTGTTGCAACTGACCATGCACCGCATCTGGAGACCGAGAAAAATGGCGGATGTTTACAAGCTGCATCGGGTATTCCGCTTGTGCAGCACTCTCTACAATTGATGTTGCAAATGGCGGACGAAGGCATTTTCACACATTCGTTTGTTGTTGATAAGATGTGCCACGAGCCAGCCAATCTGTTTAAAATAAAAGACAGAGGATATATAAGAAAAGGTTATTTTGCCGATTTAGTGCTGATTAATCCGGAAAAAAGTTATAAAGTAAGTAACAATAATATTTTATATAAATGCGGATGGTCGCCATTTGAAGATTACATTTTTAACAATTCCATTGA
Organism: Bacteroidota bacterium; assembly: GCA_041846575.1. Taxonomy (GTDB): domain Bacteria; phylum Bacteroidota; class Bacteroidia; order Bacteroidales; family Dysgonomonadaceae; genus JBGZFC01. The sequence continues at coordinate 15,709 of JBGZFC010000076.1, read as the reverse complement.
AAAAACTTTTGTAAATGGCAATTTGGTCTTTACCGATGGGAAAGTAAATACAGAGAAAAAGGGCAAAAGGTTGAGTTTTGACAGATAAATGTAAAAAACACGCAAAAACTAAATATTAAAACAGGAATCTTCTCGTGATATATCCCGAAAATTTTGAACAGAAAATAGAGTTTTTTCGCATAAGGCATTTGTTGGAAAGCCTCTGTCTTAGTCCGCTTGGTAAAGAAAAAGTGGAAGATATGCACTTCTCTGCCGAATATGAAGAGATAATCACAAATCTTTCGCAAACTGATGAGTTTGTCCATATTTTACAAAGTGAAGATGCTTTTCCATCCGACAATTTCTACGATGTGCGGTCGGCTCTAAAAAGAATCAGAATAGAACACTCTTGGATAGAGCAGAACGCACTTTCCGAGCTTCTTAAATCGCTCCGAACAATAAATTCAATTGTAGCTTTCTTCAAAAAAGACGAAAGTGAGTCATCGTTATATCCATATCTGATAAAGTTGAGCGAAAATGTATATACTTCTCCACAAATTGTAAAGGCAATAGAGAAAATCATTGACGAATTTGGACAAATAAGAGATAGTGCATCAGCTCAGTTGGCATCTATCAGAAAAGAGATGTCATCTACAATCAATGGAATATCACGCACGTTAAATTCTATCTTACGCAAAGCACAATCGGATGGTTTGGTGGAAAAAGATATTACACCAAGCATGCGTGACGGTAGGTTGGTAATTCCTATAAATCCGTCATTCAAGAGAAAAATAAAAGGAATTGTTCACGATGAATCGGCTTCGGGCAAAACGGTTTATATAGAGCCGGCAGAAGTGGTAGAAGCCAATAATAAAATTAGAGAGCTCGAAAGCGAAGAACGGCGCGAAATTGTGAAAATTCTTTCCGAATTTACCGATTATATTCGACCATTCTTACCGGATTTACTTCTTTCGTACGACTATCTATCGCAAATAGATTTTATACGTGCAAAAGCAAAATTCGCAATACAAATCCAAGCCATAAAACCTGTTTTTGAAAATCAACCTATTATAGATTGGGTGCAAGCAATACATCCGCTACTGTATTTATCTTTGGTTAAGCAAAACAGAAAAGTTGTGCCTCTTGATATTGAGTTGAACCAAGAAAATCGCATCTTGGTAATTTCGGGACCTAATGCAGGAGGAAAGTCCGTTTGTCTGAAGACCGTCGGTCTGTTGCAGTACATGTTGCAGTGCGGGATGCTGATTCCCGTGAGAGAAAATTCAAAGGTGGGCATATTCAAAGATATTTTTATCGATATAGGCGATGAGCAATCTATCGAAAATGACCTGTCAACATACAGCTCGCATCTGCAAAATATGAAATTTTTCGTAAAGAATTGCAATCAAAAAACACTTCTGTTGATTGATGAATTTGGCGGTGGCACAGAGCCACAAATAGGAGCAGCTATTGCCGAGTCGTTGTTAGACAGATTTAATCGTCAACAATCTTTCGGAGTGATAACCACTCACTACCAAAATCTGAAACATTTTGCAAATGAAAACAGCGGTGTTATAAACGGTGCGATGCTTTATGACCGTCACAGAATGCAACCGTTGTTTCAATTGTCAATAGGTAATCCCGGCAGTTCGTTTGCCGTAGAGATTGCGAGAAAAATAGGTCTTCCGGAAGAAATTATTTCTCAAGCATCAGAAATAGTGGGTAGCGACTACGTGAATATGGACAAGTATCTGCAAGATATAAATCGTGATAAGCGTTATTGGGAACGAAAACGAAACAAGATACGTGTAGAGCGAAAACGATTGGAAGAGATAAAGGAGAGGTATGAGTTAAACTTGTCGGAAATAAATTCGCAAAAAAAAGATATTATTGCTCAAGCCAAGCAACAAGCACAACAATTGCTCGCGGAGAGTAATGCAAAAATAGAGCAGACTATACGGGAAATAAAGGAAGCTCAGGCAGATAAAGAGCGAACCAGGCAGGCAAGGCAATCGCTCTCGGAGTTTAAAGAAAAGGTAAATATGCTTCCTACTAAAAAAGATAGAAAGCGTGCCGACAAACGAGCAAAAAAAACCGTTAATGACCAAAACGTAATAGAAGGAATTCCTGCGGTTGGCGATGTTGTTCGGTTAAAAGGGCAGACAACAACCGGAGAAGTGCTCGAAATTTCAAATAAAAAAGCGATTGTGGCTTTTGGTATGATAAAATCTACCATAGATATGGATAAATTGGAAAAAGTAAGCAAAAATCAACTTAAAAAAGAGTCTAAAGCCTCATTGACAAATTCTACCACACGCGAGTTGATTCACGAAAAGAAACTCAACTTCAAGCAAGATATAGATGTGCGCGGTATGCGCGGCGATGAAGCTTTGCAATCTGTAATGTATTTTATCGATGATGCCGTTCAGTTGGGTGTGAAGCGCGTGCGAATTTTGCATGGCACGGGCACCGGAGCGTTGCGTCAGATTATCAGAGAATATTTGCCTACCGTTGTGGGTGTATCTAACTTTCAGGATGAACATGTGCAGTTTGGAGGTGCTGGAATTACAGTTGTCGATTTGTATTAGCAAAAAGTATTACCCACGATAGATACGTGGTTCTTGCGTTAAAATATTATCTTTGCACATATTTTTTTATAATTCGTCAAATTACGACATAAAACATTTTTAAATAATGAATAAATTTTCAAAACCATTTTGGGTCGCAAACTTTGTAGAACTACTTGAACGATTGGCATATTATGCCGTATTTATTGTAATAACATTGTATTTGTCGAATGTTTGGGGCTTTTCCGATATACAATCGGGCATTATTGCAGGACTTTTCTCGGCTTTTTTATATTTGCTTCCTACCTTTACCGGAGCCATTGCCGATAAAATGGGATTCAGACGTGCAATAATAATTGCATTTAGTTTGCTTACAATTGGTTATGGCGGATTAGGAGTTTTGCCTACCATGTTGCAAAGTGCAGGATTGGTAAATTACAGTAAAGTAACACAATTTACAGGACTTACCGAAAGTATTTATCAATGGTCGATAATTCCGGTTCTTATATTCATCGTAGTTGGAGGTTCATTTATTAAAGCGGTAATTTCGGGTACTGTTGCTCGCGAAACAACCACCGAAAACAGAGCAAGAGGATATGCTATTTTTTATATGATGGTAAATATCGGTGCATTTATCGGTAAAACCGTAGTTGACCCGCTAAGAAAAAGCATGGGCGATGAAGGTTTGGTTTATCTGAATTTCTTCTCCACATCGATGACATTATTGGCTCTTATTTTGATACTGTTTTTTTACAAATCGGCAAATACCGAAGGACAGGGAAAAACTGTTTCGGAATTGCTAAATGCACTGCTAAAGGTGTTTAAAAACGGGCGATTAATGGCTCTTATACTTATAGTGAGCGGTTTCTGGATGATTCAAGGGCAATTGTATTCTACCATGCCCAAGTATGTAATACGACTTATCGGAGATGCTGCCACACCCGGTTGGTATGCCAACGTGAACCCGCTGATAGTTTTCGTAAGTGTTAATTTTATTACTTCTCTTATGAAAAAAAGAAGCGCTCTCACATCCATGATGATAGGTATGTTTATAATTCCGTTATCTGCACTTATAATGTCGTTTGGAAATCAAATCGAAAGCGAAACGGTTTTAGGAATGCACCCTGTTGCCCTTTTGATGATAATCGGTATCGCATTTCAAGCTATTGCTGAGGGCTTTATTTCTCCAAGATATCTGGAGTATTTTTCGTTGCAGGCTCCCAAGGGAGAAGAGGGTTTATATTTGGGATTTAGTAATCTAAACTCATTCTTTTCATATCTGTTTGCTTTCGGTATATCGGGTTTCTTACTCGAAAAATATTGTCCCGACCCAAGACTATTCACAGACGAAGCCGGTGTTCTCGACACCGTAGCATACAGCGCAGCAACAGCCAATGCACACTATATTTGGTATGTATTTGTTGGAATCGGAGCTATTTCGGCAATAGCTTTGTTTATCTATGCCAAAGTAACGAAAAGCACTGATGCAAAAAAAGTGATGACAAAATAGTTGTTGTTTTGAAAAATGATAAATGCGGTATTTTGCCTGAATAGAGGCATTTTACCGTATTTTTGTTATTGCTGTTCGGTGAAATTTTATCGCTTTAACCCTAACTCCGCCTTATTTCCCGCTTAATATAAAAAGAGAGATATAATGTTTGTTATATCACTTTTTTCCGCATCTTTGAGCCTCCTAATTATGTAGTTTTTTATAGATACGATACTATCCCCAAAAGGATACTATCCCCAAAAGTGTGTAAATATCCCCCAAAGACTTATATTTGAACAACAAAAAGAATAATTTTATGGACTTTACACAGAAACAAGTAAGTGATATACTTACACAACTTTTGGGGATAGTATCTTCTAAAAAGATAAAATATAGCCAAATATCAAAGAAAAAAAGACAAAAAAAGAGGCTGCCTTTACTTTTGAGACAGCCCCGTTTTATTTTAATATAACTATTGAATAGTTTTTATTCGAAAAATTATTCTTTCGGCATCATTACAACAATTGCGTTGTTACCTTGAGATAATAGTTTTTGTGCGAATTCTTGAACGTCTTTTTGAGTAATTGCATTCAAAGTATTCATATATTCGGTATGAGTATCTTCTTTATAGAAGTATTTATCGTTTAGGTTAGATAACCAATAGCTGTTTTCTTTAATATCTTCGCTGTATTTTTTTACCATATACTCTTTTACCTTTTGGAAATCTTCTGTGCGTACACCGTTTTTACCTATTGCTTCCAATTCGTCGGCAATAATTTTGTTAAGACGTTCCGCTTTTGCAGGGTCGGTATCATAGATAATTTGCAAAATGGTTTGTCCTTCCGGATATCTTGAGATAGCACCTTGTGTATAAACACCGTATGTTCCGCCTTCGTCTTCACGTACTTTTTCAGTATAAACTATATCCAATATTTGGTCAAATATACTCATAACCAATTGGTTTTTGAGAGTTCTTTCGATTTGTCCGTTATAGCTTTTAAAAACTGAAGCTTTAGGATTTTGCATTTCGCGTTGGAAAGTGTTCTCTTGTTTTCCGCTTTTAAAGTTCATAGGTATTTTTAAGAAAGTATTTTCTGCGTGTTGTCCTTTCATTGAACCTAAGTATTGTAGAATCATCGGTTTCATTGCTTCTTCATCTATATTTCCTACAAAAGTAAATACAAAGCTTCCGGGGTTGTTGAACATTTGTTTGTACATCTGCATGATGCGTTCGTAGTTAATTTCACTTAACTGATTGTGTTTTAGACGTTGTGTATAAGTGAGATCGCCATAAAGAGCTTTTGTAATGGCATCGGAGAAAGCTATCATCGGTTCAGCTTCTTGGTTTTTCAGTTGAACATCCATACGTTGCATGAAAGAGTCAAAAGCATCTTTATCGCTTCTTGGTGCGGTAAAGTACAGATAAACCAGTTGAAGCATAGTTTCAAAATCTTTGATAGATGATGAGCCTGAGAATCCTTGTGTTGTTAATCCTACTTGTGGACGAACATTTGCATTTTTACCTGCCAATACTTTCGGTAGTTCTGTAGCGCTGAAGTTACCAACACCGCCAAGAGTGATAACTTGTCCCATAACTTTAGCATTAACAGGGTCTTTTTCGGCATATTGTGCTGTACCTCCAAAGCTTGAAGCCGTCATTCTGATTTCGTCATCTTTGAAATCGGTTTTTTTCATTACCACTTTCACGCCGTTTGACAAAGTCCACACAGTAGCGTCGAAACTGGCATCTTTTTCCGATTTAACTATAGTTCCGGGAGTTGGAAGTGTAGAGATTAACGGTTCGTTTGATACCTGTTCTACATAAGCTTCAATATTTTCTGCTTTTACAGTTTTCAACACGTTAAGCAATTTTTCTTCTGATGGATATACCAGACCCTCTTTTTCAGGTCCTGTAACTGCTATAACGATATTATCTTCACCTATAAGTCCTTGAATAACTTGGTTAATAGCTTCAACAGGTATATTTGGAGCTAACGAGTTCAACAGATTGTATTCGAACTCAATTCCGGGTATTGGTTCTCCGTCGGTAAAATTAGATACATATTCTTGCGAGTATGCAGAGTTTTTTTGTTTATCGCGATTGTTATAGCTGTTTTCTATATTTTTAAGTAGATTAGCTTTTGCTCTTTCATATTCCGAGGCGGTAAATCCGTGTTTCTTTACTCTTTCAGTTTCTCTGACTATAGCAGCCAGCGCTTCTTCAATTTTGTCTTCAGCCGAACCTGCAATAACAGTCCATGCATCTTTGGTTTTTGCTACAAAGTAGTCCGAGTCGTATGCATACGCAAAAGTGAATGGTGCATTTGGTTTTTGAGATATTTCGCTCAATCTTTCGTTCAACATCATGCTTGCTACATTAGTAAGACCATTCATTATATAACCTGCTTGTGTATTTTTTATTTCATCCGGTATCGGGTCGTGTTTGTAAAACAACATGATTTGTGTGTTACGAGCCTCTACGTCAGTAGCCATAGCAACAATAGGTTCTTTGTTGTCAGGTACGGGGAAGTATTTGCGTTCTGCACGATTCGGATCGAGTTTTATTTTTGAGAATTTGTCCACAATCTGTTTTTCGATTGCATCTACATCCACATCTCCTACAACTACAATACCTTGTAGGTCGGGACGATACCATTTTTCGTAATATGCGCGAATCTCTTCCGGTTTAAAGTTGTTGATAACATCTATGCTACCAATAGGCATACGGTTGGCATATTTGCTGTCGGGATACATTTTGGGAAGTAATTGGTCCCATAGACGTTGTTGTGAACCACCTCTTGTACGCCACTCTTCGCGAATAACGCCACGTTCGTTATCAAGTTCTTCCTCTTCCAAAGCAATTCCGTCTGCCCAATCGTATAGAACAAGCAATACAGAGTCAACTAAGTTTTTGTTGTCTGTCGGTATATCTGTCATAAAATATACAGTTTCGTCAAAACCTGTGTATGCATTGATGTTTACGCCAAATTTAATACCGTTGTTTTGCAGGTATTCGAGCATGGTTTTTTTAGGATAATTGGTTGTTCCGTTGAAAGCCATGTGCTCTAAGAAGTGGGCTAAACCGGCTTGGTTGTCCTCTTCCATCATAGAACCTACTTTCTGAGCGATATAGAAATCGGCTCTTTTTTCAGGTGTCTTGTTGTGACGAATATAGTACGTCAATCCATTTTCCAACGTACCTTTTCTTACTGCCGGATCAATGGGCAGTGTTGGATTTTGCTGTGCCATTGCCGCTAATGTTGTCAGCAAAATGGCAAATAAAAAAGAAAATTTTCTCATTAGTTGTTGTTTATGATTATATATAAAATTGATAATTAAATCCTATCTAATACTACCTTAATCAACTCTTCGATAGAGCCTTTGTAGTTTGTGTTTGAGTCTAATGCCACTCTATTGGCTATTATGGTGCAAACGGTAAGACATTTGTGTCCCATCATTTTCCCTAATCCGGCTATTGCCGAACTCTCCATTTCGTAGTTGGTTATAGAGTGATTTTTGTATCTGAACGATTCGATATTATGATTCAGTTCCGAGTCTGTAAGCGGAAGACGAACGTAACGTCCCTGTGGACCGTAAAAACCGATAGCCGAGATGGTTACTCCATGAATCATATCGTGTCCGATTCTTTCTATCAACTCTTCGTTAGCGCTTACCACGTATGGTTTGCAATGATTTGGCGACCAATTTACATGTTTTTGAAAAGCATCCTCAAAGTCGATTTCTCTGACTTTTTCCGAATCTGCATAGTAATGAAGCACTCCGTCAAAGCCGATAGATTTTTCGGAAACCACATAAGAGCCTACAGGACAATGCGGTTGCATTCCGCCCGACGTTCCCACACGCACCATTGTTAGTTGTTTGAGGTTATCTTTAACTTGTCGTGATGCGAAATCGATATTTGCCAAAGCATCCAACTCCGTTACCACAATATCTATATTGTCGGTACCAATGCCGTGCGATAGGGCAGTTATGCGTTTTCCTTTGTACGTGCCGGTAACGGTGTGAAACTCCCGATTTTGAATATTGCACTCAATATTGTCGAAAAACGAGGCTGCTACCGTTACCCGATCCGGATCTCCCATCATAACAATCTTATCCGAAAGTTGTTCGGGTTTTATGTGCAGATGAAACGCACTTCCGTCTGGGTTTATAATAAGTTCCGATTCAGGGATAATTCTCATAATAATTTAATATTGTCTATCAGTAGAGGCTCGACATGTCACGTCTCTACAAAATGTAGCTATTTATTGTCTTCAGCTTTTCCTCCTTGCGGTCTCGCAATTGATTCGCGCATATCGGTATCGGATTGTATATTTTTCATTCTATAGAAATCCATAATACCCATGTTGCCGTTTCTGAATGCTTCAGCCATAGCTTTTGGTACTTCTGCTTCCGCTTCAATAACTTTGGCTCGTGCCTCTTGTGCTTTTGCTTTCATCTCTTGTTCTAAAGCAATAGCCATTGCTCTACGCTCTTCGGCACGAGCTTGTGCAATATTTTTGTCGGCTTGTGCCTGGTCTATTTGTAGCACTGCACCGATGTTTTTACCTATATCTATATCGGCAATATCGATTGAGAGTATTTCAAACGCTGTTCCTGCATCCAACCCTTTTTTAAGTACAAGTTTCGAAATCGAGTCAGGATTTTCGAGAACCGATTTGTGTGAAGTTGCCGAACCTATAGATGAAACGATTCCCTCTCCAACACGTGCCAAAATGGTCTCTTCTCCTGCACCTCCAACCAACTGTTTGATATTGGCTCTTACGGTAACACGTGCTTTGGCTATTAACTGAATTCCATCAATGGCTACAGCCGAAACAGGCGGAGTGTCAATTACTTTCGGGTTTACCGACATTTTTACAGCTTCCAAAACGTCACGACCGGCAAGGTCGATAGCGGTTGCCATTTGGAAAGTCAAGTCGATATTGGCTTTCGATGCCGATACCAATGCGTGAACGACCTGTTCAACGTGTCCCCCTGCCAAGTAGTGAGCTTCGAGATTGTCTCGCGAAACACTTTTAAGTCCGGCTTTGTGAGCCTCAATCATAGCGTAAACGATAGTGTGTGGCGGAACACGACGCAAACGCATCATAAATAGTTGCAATAGCGATATATGCACGCTTGCCGATAGTGCATTAATCCATAAAAAGAATGGAACGTAATGAAAGAAAATCAGTACGAATACTACTATCAGAGCAACAATGATAATTAAACCAAATTCCATAATTAATTATTTTTTTAGGGTTATTGTTATTTTACTTCTTTTACCAATGCGTTGTAAGTTTCAATCTTTACAACTTCAATTTCAATATCTTCGTCAATAAAACTTCCATCAATGGATTTACCTTCAATAATTGTGTTGTTTACCATAATTTTGCCGATTGGGTTTAGTCGGGATATGCTAACTCCTTTATCGCCAACATTTATCTTAAGCAAATCGCTGTTATCTACGCTATCCTCAATATTGGTTTTTAATCCGATTTTCTGTAGCGACCTCGATTTGACTAACCAGATAAAAGATATTGCCAATACAGCCAATGACGAAATTAAGGCGATAGTCCCGGCTGTACTACCCAAAAACATATACGCATATACTACAGCTCCTACAATAAGAGCTCCTCCGGTGATGCCGGCTATGCTGATGCCCGGCAAAAGGAATATCTCTATTAACATAAATATAATGCCAATAACTGCAAGTACAATTACTATAGTGATATTTAATGTCATATTATTATATGTTGATTTAAAAAGATAAACTTTTGATTTCCTCTTTTCTGACCTCTTTTTTTGCACTGCCTATTTCGTCAAATAACTTTTTAGAACGTGCTTCAGATTGTAATATGATGTTTCGCAGTGATTTTTCTCCGGCGGCATATCGTTCACGATAAGAATTGAGTTGTTGTTGCAATTTTATTGATTCTTTCTCCATCTCCATAACCTGAGAATAAAGATTCCGAGCTTTCGGGTTTCTAAATTGATTAAGTGAGCGATAAGTTACTTTGTCATTAATTACAAACTCAAATTCGTTCATTATTGTTTTCGATGCAGATATTTTTTTTGCTTTTGCCAAAAGAGCAGAATAGTCTTTGTCGGGCTGTAAAGTTTTGGCAATTTCCGAAATCCGAGCACGATTTATCAGATACTCCTGACTTTCGTTTTCGAGCATCGTTGTTTGGTTATTAGGTATGAATGTGTAAACACAAACCGAGTCACTTGGTTGAAAACGGTCACTCGCAAACCAACCGATACCTTTTTCTTCGTCTATTACCATCATATAGTCGTTGAACGGTGAGTTGAAAGGTGCATTTAATCTGTTGGGATTTAGATAACTGTTAGTCTGTATATTGTATCGGGTAACGTAAATATCGTATCCACCCATAGACTCTTCCGATGCCGATGCAAAGTATATGGTTGCTCCATCGGGCATTACAAACGGGAAGTCCTGAATGCCTTTATCGTTGATGGTTTCGGGCAATAATTTTTCGTTTCCGTATGTGTCGATTAGTTTCTCCATAGTGAAGAGTTTGCCCTGTTGTGAGTAATATATTTTATTCTCCAGTTCGTTTATATATACTGTTTTATCTGTTTCGGGGTTGTTTTTGAAAAACTTATTAGAAGGTACAACTTTTCCTGCAGCACTGCTTAAATTGTAAGCATTGAGAAAGTCCTGTTTATAAACAACCAGACTGTCAATTATCTGGATGTCTTCCGTATGAGAAATACTCTGTTTTAGTTTTGACATATATTCTCGTTTGTTTGTAAGTTTTGCCAACGCCTCTTTATCGCGTCTGTTAGCTTTCTCATATTTGGAAAACTCGCGTTCGGCATCGGCAAAACGATACATTTTTGCATACAGTTCGCCTAAGTAGATGTATGAGTTTCGGATATTGTTTTTCGATGCGAATGCAAGATATTTTTCTGACTCCGTTAACAGTCCTGTTTCAAACAAACTAACACCTAACCAATAGTTTAGATTTGCATTATCGGGTGTAATATTATATTCGATACGAAAAAAGGGTAGAGCATCAGCGAATTTGCTTTCGTTGAACATAGCTTTTGCATTGTCTAAAGTTTGTCCTTGCATAATTATGCAAAAAGAGCTGAATAAAAATGTCCAGAAGATATGTTTTAGTTTCATACGATTTATTTCCGTATTCAAAGATAGTAATTTTGTTGTTAACATCTGATATGCTATACAATTTATAAATATTGTTTTAATATTTTTAAACATCTAATGTTGTGCTGTTCAGATTTGGATTTTCCGGTGTTTCTATTTCTACTTTTCTTTTCATTATTCCGAAATCCCATTTATAGATACGCCATAGTACTATAACGGCAATTGTTGTTAATATTACCGTTTCAACAAGAGATGCTGCCGGATCTAGATCGTGCATCAGAAACAGTGCATCGGTTTGAAGAGCCGAATCTTGGTGTGTCATGAATATTGCAGCAAAAGCATTGTTTATAAAGTGAATACCCAAGGATAACTCAATACCGTCGTCAAGAATCGAAATCAATCCCAACATTAATCCCATCAACAGATAGTTGGGCATTGACAGCCAAAAACCGAATCTCATCACTTCGGGATTTCTTGCATGCATAAGGGCGAAAATAACTGATGGTATAATTAGTGCCCACCAGCGATTTTTTGTCCATCTGGCAACGCCTTGTGCCAGAAAACCTCGCATTAAAATTTCCTCAATGCTTGTTTGAAAAGGCAAAATTGTCAGCACTATTAGTAGTAATACGAGCAAAGCTTCGGCATTGAAGCGAAATTCAAAATCTCCTGGTGATGATGTATATACGGATATTGCAAAAGAAATAAACAATAAAGCTCCCCATACCATTATTCCTGTCCATATTTTGTTCCAACGGATATATTTACGTCCGTTGATAGTCTCATTTAGCGTTGTTCCGAACATCGGTTTAATAAGTGCGACAAAGATGAAAAATATAGCAACAAAGGAGAGCAGCATCAAAACTAAGCCTAAATTGTTGGAGATTCCGTAAGCGGCTAAATCCATATAGTTACCATTTGTAATGCTGTCAATATTACCCGATGAAAAACTTTTTACTATCATTACGGCTATCAATGGAATACTGCCTACAGTAGAACCGGCTATAAGTACAATAAAAAGAAGAAGAATATATTTCCCGAATCTGTTTTTGCCGAGTAAGGCATGTTCTAAATGTTTCATTATAAAAAAGCTTATGTTTGTTGTTTATACTTATTAATGTGGAGTAATCTATCGGTTTTTTTTATATTTTTTGTTTTTAATACTCTTTACTGAGAAAACTACAGATACTGTATAACAAACTATTAATACAGTTAGATAGTGAATTTTAACATCTTGATATCTACAGTGGTGCTAATAATAAAAAACATAGAACCGATAGCTAATAGATTGGTTTTTTTAATCTTTATTTTTTTATCTTCCATTTTTTAGGTTTTGATATTATTACTGTTTTATTTTTTATACCTCTTATATCGAATGTAAGCACAGTTTATGGCTTTAGCCGTCTATCTGTATAGCTCTATCTTAATTAATCATTCATCCTGAAATTCCATAATATCTCCAGGCTGACAGTTGAGAGCTTTGCATATCAATTCCAAAGTACTAAATCGGATAGCTTTTGCCTTGCCGTTTTTTAGTATCGAAAGATTGGCGGGCGTAATTCCAACTCGTTCCGAAAGTTCGTTAAGCGAAATCTTGTTTTTCGCCATTTCTACATCTAAATTTACTATAATAGGCATGTTTTAATTTACGATTATGGATTTACGATTATCAATGATTTATATAGTACAAAAATCTTCTATGTTATATCCAAGTCTAAGAACGAGAAAGAGAGCAATTGCAATAATAATCGTTGCAAATAATTTAGGATTTCTTTTCAAATAATTCCATACATTTTTTGCTGCGTAATTTTGTGTTATTACTTTTTGAAAAGTTTTATTTTTTTCAAATTCGTCTATTAGGTTTATTACAGACATCTTTTTTTTTATTATTAAATAGTTAAATCTTGTTCTTCCTTTATTGTTATGGCTCGTTTTATTACATTTGTAGCGATTAGCAGAATTATTCCCAATAACAAAAGCTCATGTTTAAAATACTCTGATATTACTATTTTATAATTGGCAAATTCTAAAAGCGAATTTACCGTGGTAAAATACATCGAATAAAAAACGACTTCTAAAACCCACAATATTAGAGCATATATGCCCAACAGTCTTAATCGTCTTACATTTGCGTTACAGAAAATATTGTCTCTATAAAATGCCAATACCAATTTGTAAAACAATATCAGAATTAGTACATACAATATTGCGGTTGATATTGACGTGAGCGTCATTCCCGTATCTATCAGTAACGATTTTGAACTTTGCGACTCCGTATATTCGTATTGTACTTGTACTCTTTCATAACTGACAGGAACAGATTTCCCGGTTTTTAAATTGAAAACAGAATCGGTATAAAATTTATCGAAGTTTTTAGGTTCAAGCGATAATATGTAATTTTGCCATAAACTTTTCTTGCCTGTTCTGCTTTCAATTTCGGCTTGTTCCCAACCATCTTTAAACCCTCTGACAATATTATTCCATTCTCCTACCAAATTTGAGGTAATAATAAACATATATACAATACCTGCCATAATGGAAAGAATAGCCAATTGTGTTTTTGAAGTTTTTCGTTTCATTTTTTTGTACTATTTTTTATTTCACGTTGCAAATGTAATATAATTATTTTATGAAACAACAAATATTTATCGAAAAACAATAAAAAATTATCTGTTTTCAGTAAATAATTATTGAACTTGGATTGATTGACTCATTGTAATCATCTATCGATAAGCATTGCAAAATTTTCCATACTTTTTGTATCTTTGCACTCAAAATATTCTAATTTCTCAAAATATATGCATGAAAAAATAGTTATTCTCGATTTCGGTTCACAAACAACGCAACTTATCGGTCGTCGTGTGCGTGAGTTCAGCACCTATTGCGAAATTATTCCTTACAATAAGTTTCCGTTTGGCGATAAAACGATAAAGGGTGTAATTCTTTCGGGAAGTCCCTTTTCTGTAAATGATAAAGATGCCTTCAAGACCGATTTGTCCGAAATTCGCGGCAGATATCCTGTTTTGGGAATTTGCTACGGCGCACAATTCATCGCTCAAACATCGGGTGGGGAAGTGGGCAAAAGCACAACCCGTGAGTATGGACGAGCATGTTTGCTCGTTAGTGATAAGAGCGATTTGTTGTTGGGTAATTTGCCTGAACAATCGACCGTATGGATGTCACACGGCGATACTATTTTGCAAATCCCCGAAAACTTTTCGGTGGTTGCATCAACCGAAGATGTGAAGGTGGCGGCATATAAAGTGCAAGGCGAGCAAACGTGGGGAGTACAGTTTCATCCGGAAGTTTACCACAGCGAGCAGGGAACTAAAATTCTGGATAATTTTCTGAATATTTGCGGTGTGAAAAGAGATTGGACTCCCTCATCGTTCATCGATGCAACGGTTGCCGATTTGAAAAAAACACTGGGCAACGACAAGGTTATTCTCGCGCTTTCGGGAGGCGTTGATTCTTCGGTTGTTGCCGTTTTGCTAAATAAAGCTATAGGTAAAAATCTGACTTGTATTTTTGTTAATCACGGATTGTTGCGTAAAAACGAGTTTGAAACCGTGTTGGAAAATTACGAGCATTTGGGACTTAACGTTATCGGCGTAGATGCCAGAGAACATTTTTATAAAGAGCTTGCAGGCGTGTCCGACCCCGAACAAAAACGTAAAATCATAGGCAAAGGATTTATCGATATTTTCGATGAAGAAGCACATAAGCTGAAAGATATAAAATGGTTGGCACAGGGAACAATTTATCCCGATATTATAGAGTCGTTATCCATTACCGGAACGGTTATAAAGAGCCACCACAACGTGGGCGGATTGCCCGAAAAGATGAACCTGAAACTTTGCGAACCGCTCAGACTGCTTTTTAAGGATGAGGTACGCAAAATCGGCTTGGAGATGGGAATGAAACCACATCTTATTCATCGACATCCGTTTCCGGGACCGGGTTTGGGCATTCGTATTCTTGGTGCTGTTACGCCCGATAAAGTACGTATTACGCAAGAAGCCGACGATATTTTTATCTCTAACTTACGTGTCGCAGGTTTGTACGACAAAGTGTGGCAAGCAGGGGCGATTTTACTGCCTGTTCATTCGGTTGGTGTGATGGGCGATGAACGCACTTACGAAAGCACTATCGCTCTTCGTGCCGTAACATCTGTCGATGCCATGACTGCTGATTGGGCACATCTGCCTTACGAGTTTCTGGCGAAAGTATCCAACGAGATTATCAACAAAGTTAAAGGCGTGAATAGGGTAGTGTACGATATTTCGTCGAAACCGCCTGCTACAATTGAATGGGAATAGTTTTTGGAGGTAGTGGAGATTGTAAACGTGGCATTATGGTCTGATATACCCCAAAACACAAGATAAAATACGATATGAGGCTGTCCGAAAAGGGCAGCTTTTTTTATGCTGCTAAATTTTGGTAGGCTGATTTTTCTAAAAATATTTTGGTAAGAACTTTTCTGTGGAGGCTAAAAATATTAAAATTTTGTTTTTCGGCAGAATTTTGACCGTTTTT
>JBGZFC010000075.1:0-27679 GCA_041846575.1 Bacteroidota bacterium | reverse complement strand
TTGTGTACCTTTGTTCCGGGGTTAAATGACTTTTCTTTTTCATATTGCAACACAAAAGTAAGGATTTTTGCCCTAAAAGATAGAAGGGTGCACCCTTCTATCTTTTTTACTAAGTGTTGCATTTACTATTTGAACTTACACTTGTGGTAATTAAAGTATTTTATTTATCACAAGTTTTGCTTTTTTATTTAGTTTGTTGTATCTTTGCCGACCGAAAAAATATTTTTCGAGAATAAAATCAATAATATTAAATTTTTAGTATGAACAATTACGAAACCGTTTTCATTTTAACTCCCGTTTTATCTGAAGTACAGATGAAGGAAGCGGTTGACAAATTCAAAAACTTGCTTACAGAGCAAGGTGCTGAAATTGTTAACGAGGAAAATTGGGGATTGCGTAAATTAGCTTATCCCATCGATAAAAAATCTACAGGTTTTTACACCTTGTTAGAGTTTAAAGCCAACCCGGCTGTAATAGAACGTTTAGAGGTTAACTTCCGTCGCGACGAGCGCGTTATTCGTTTCTTGACAGTAAAACAAGATGTATTTGCACTTGAGTATGCTCAAAAACGTCGCAACAACAGAGGTAACAAACAACAAGAGCCAGCTGTTCAAGAACCGGTAGCTGAAGAAAGAGAAGTAGAAACAACAGAAAAAGTGGAGGAATAAGACATGGCTAAACAATCAGAGATTAGATATCTTACACCGGTATCGGTAGATGTAAAAAAGAAAAAATATTGCCGTTTCAAAAAGAACGGAATCAAATATATCGATTACAAAGACCCCGATTTTTTGAAGAAATTCTTAAACGAACAAGGTAAAATTCTACCACGTCGTATTACAGGTACATCATTGAAGTTTCAACGCCGTATTGCGCAAGCAGTTAAAAGAGCTCGTCATATAGCTTTGCTTCCATACGTAACCGATTTAATGAAATAATAGGAGGATTTATAATGGAAGTAATTTTAAAAGAAGATATTTTAACGTTAGGCTACAAAGATGATGTAGTAACAGTAAAAGACGGATATGCTCGCAACTATCTTATCCCACAAGGAAAAGCCGTAATTGCAAGCGAATCGGCTAAAAAAGTTTTAGCGGAAAACTTGAAACAACGCGCTCACAAATTGGAACAAATAAGAAAAGAAGCACAAGAGTTGGCTAACAAGATGGAAGGTGTATCACTTACTATTGGTGCAAAAGTCAGCTCAAGCGGAACAATCTTTGGTTCGGTTTCAAACATTCAGATTGCTGAAGCTTTGTTAGCAAAAGGTTTTGAAGTTGACAGAAAACTTATTCTTATAAAAGAAGCGGTTAAAGAAGTCGGCAACTATACAGCTATTGCAAAATTGCATAAAGAGGTATCGGTTGAAATTCCATTTGAAGTTGTTGCCGAATAAGATTTCTCACAATATATAGTAAAAGAGCCTTGACTTACGAAGTTGAGGCTTTTTTTGATATGATGCGTAACGAATTGTGATTGGTGGATTGTGGCTGCATTAAGTTTCAGGTATTTGTAATCTTGAATCTTTTATTAAAATTACACTTAAACACAACAATTATTCTTATATTTCGGTGCTCTGCATCTTTTGTGTCGAGTGATTAAACACAACTACAAATATTGTCACTAATAATGTAGCTTTGGATTTTCAAAATTACAAAAAGCAGAACCGATAATCATTATCAATTCTGCCTTTAAATATTATTTCTTATATCACTAAAACCAATCAATTCTATCGATTTGTTTTCACCCTATAACCACAATTTGTCCGTCCTTTTTCCATATTCATAAGCTTGCTCTTTATCATTCGTTTTCGTAACGGCGAAATTCGGTCAACAAACATTATTCCGTCCAAATGGTCGTACTCGTGTTGAATCACACGCGCCATATAGCCCTTATAAACTTCGTCGTGTGGCTGTAAATTTTCATCCAGATATTTAATTCGAATCTCCTCTTCACGCGGAACTTTTTCGTGAATTCCGGGAATGCTCAAACATCCCTCTTCCACCAACTCCAAATCGCCCTTGCGTTCCACGATTTCGGCATTGATAAACGTCTTTTTAAAGCCTTTAAACTCGGGATGCTCATCGTCGGCAAGTGGCTCTAAATCGACAACAAAAATTCTATCTTCCAAACCTATTTGTGGTGCTGCAAGTCCCACTCCTTCGGCATTGTACATGGTTTCGTACATGTTGGCAATAAGCTCTTTCAAATCGGGATAGTTTGCCGCATCAATCGGTTGTGTTACTTTTCTCAATACAGGGTGTCCGTAAATATATATGGGTAATATCATTGTTATGTTGTTTTTTATTTTTCCTTATTGTAAATATTGCTCTCCATATATCCTTGCAGAATTATGGTGGCACTAATTTCGTCAACCAAAGTTTTATCTTGACGTTTTTTCTTTTTCAAACCGCCGTCAATCATTGTTCGTTGAGCAAGCTTCGAAGTGAAACGTTCATCGTAATATTCAACAGGAATATAGGGATATTTGTTTCGCAGACTACGCACAAACGGCTCTATTCGTTTCATATTTTCCGAATCTTCGTTATTCATTTGTTTGGGCTGTCCCACTATAATTTTGCAAACATCTTCTTTTTGAAGATAATCAGCCAAAAACTCCATCAACTTCGGTGTTTCGACCGTGGTTAGTCCGTTAGCGATAATTTGTAACGTATCGCTAACAGCAATTCCGGTTCTTTTTTTTCCGTAATCAATGGCAAGAAGGCGGCTCATCTTTATTTTAATTTTATCTAATCAAATTTTTTGCGTCGCAACTCAAAGTCTCGACCCAAATATTTTTCTCTTACAACCGGGTTTGCGGCAAGCTCTTCCGCTGTTCCCTGAAACAAAACGCGACCTTCGAAAAGCAAATATGCTCTGTCGGTAATGCTCAATGTTTCATCCACATTGTGGTCGGTAATCAATATACCGATATTTCTGTACTTCAACTGAGCAACGATAGATTGAATATCCTGAACAGCGATAGGGTCAACACCGGCAAAAGGTTCATCGAGCATAATAAACTTTGGGTCAATAGCTAAACAGCGAGCAATTTCGGCTCGTCTGCGTTCGCCACCCGAAAGCCTATCTCCCAAATTTTTTCGCACCTTCTCCAATCCGAATTCCGAAATCAGAGCTTCCAATTTTTCGTTTTGCTCTTTGGGCGTTTTATCAGTAAACTCCAACACCGATTTTATATTGTCTTCTACCGTCATTTTACGAAAAATAGAGGCTTCTTGAGCCAAATATCCTATGCCGTGTTGTGCACGTTTATAAACCGGATAGTTGGTTATATTTTTATCTCCCAAAAAGATGTTTCCTTCGTTCGGAACAACTAATCCCACAGTCATATAGAATGTAGTGGTTTTTCCGGCACCGTTTGGTCCGAGCAACCCTACAATTTCGCCCTGTTTCAGATTTATGGAAACGTTACTTACAACTGTTCTCTTTCCATATTTCTTTACCAAATTTTCAGTGCGAAGAATAAGTTGACTATCACCATAACTAACCGCATTTTGTTGCGATTCGGGACTTTCATCTTCGGGATTCTCTATTATTTCGTTTAAACGTTCATCCATCTTGTAGATAATTTTGCACAAAGGTAATAAATCATTTGCGATTTGAAATTTCAGATTTCATATTTTTGATGTTTACGTGAGCAAAAGTATTATTAATCACTTACAACAACTTCGGAGACTTCAACATTTCCTCCTACCGGCGGATATTGTTTTGACAATTTCACTTCCAAATACTCTATTTGAGGGAAACTTTCTTTTATTTTATAAAATATTCGTCCTGCAATATGCTCTATCAGGTTACTTGGTATTGCCATCTGCTCTTTTACCAAATCATAAATTTCGGCGTAGTTTATCGTGTCTTCCACGTTATCGCTCTCGAAAGATTTGGTAACATCGGCTGTAAATTTCACATTAACAAAGAAATCATTTCCATTTTGTTTTTCATGCAGAAGCACACCGTGATAGGCATAAAAGTGCATATTTTTGAGTTCTATTGATGTTTTCATAATTATTTAATCTCGTTTGTAGTTCCAAATATAAGAACTATTTGGTAAATTTGCATTCTATATAACAAATAAAATTACGAAATATGAAAACATCGACCATCCCCGAAAGATTATCAGCCATAAGGGCTTTTATGGGAAAAAACAAACTAAATGCCTTTATCATCCCGAGTACAGACGCACATCTGAGTGAGTATCCACCCAAACATTGGGAGTCACGAAAATGGATTAGTGGCTTTACCGGTTCTGCCGGAACGGCTGTAGTAACAACCAATAAAGCCGGAGTTTGGACTGACTCTCGTTATTTTTTACAAGCCGAAAACGAATTGAGAGACACCGGATTCGACCTCTTTAAAATGGGACAACCCGATACTCCCGAAATGATTGATTGGATTATCGAACAGGTTGGCAAAGGCGAAACTGTTGGTATTGACGGTTTGGTTTATGCCGCATCTGATGCGAAGATACTAAAAACACGTTTGGATGCAAAAGAGATAAAATTGCAAACGGAATTAGACCCGTTTGCAGAGATTTGGGAAAATCGCCCTGCTATTCCACAAAACAAAGTATTTTTACTTCCTGACGAAATTACAGGCGAATCAACAAAAGATAAAATAAGAAGAATAAACGAACAACTCGACAAGATTGATGCCGATGGCTTAATTGCAGTTACTTTAGACGCTGTTGCTTGGATTTTCAATATGCGTGGAAGTGATGTTGATTTCAATCCCGTTGCAGTGGCTTACGCCTACATATCAAAAAAAGAGAGTGTGCTTTTTGTTGATGCCGAAAAATTGAGCGATACAACCAAAGAAGCTCTTCTACAACAAGGTGTTAAAATAGACAACTACGATATGATTTTCAAATACATAGAAAAACTACCAAAAGGTTCTTCTATCTGTATTACAGGAAATAAAATAAACTACAAACTATACCAGACTATCCCTGCCACAAGCAAAATTATCGACATTCAATCGCCTGTGGATTTGATGAAAGCAGCTAAAAACAAAACAGAACTTGAAGGGTTCAGAAATGCAATGATAAAAGACGGAGTTGCTTTAGTTAAATTTTTCATGTGGATGGAAAAATCAATTGATGGTGGAAAAGTTACGGAAGTTACAATAGACGAGAAACTTCGCGAATTCCGTTCAAAACAGGAGCTTTTTGTCGGAGAAAGTTTCTCAACCATCGCCGGATATGCCGAGAATGGTGCAATAATTCACTATCGTGCACAACCGGAAACTTGCTTGACAGTAAAACCGGAAGGATTGTTATTGGTGGATTCGGGAGCACAATACAAAGACGGTACAACCGATATTACGAGAACTGTAGCCGTAGGTAAACTAACCAAACAGATGAAAGAGGACTATACCAACGTACTAAAAGGACACATAGGTATAGCCACAGCTGTTTTTCCGGAGGGAACTCGCGGTTCTCAACTTGATATTTTGGCAAGAAAAACTCTATGGGACAACTGTTTGACATATTGGCACGGCACAGGACACGGTATAGGACACTTTTTGAATGTACACGAAGGTCCGCAAAATATAAGACTTGAGGAGAACTCTACCGTTTTGGAAGTAGGTATGGTTACGTCAAATGAGCCGGGACTATATCGCGCCAACAAATACGGCATACGTATCGAAAACTTAATTGTAACTCAAGAATATACAAAAACCGAGGATTTCGGTACATTCTACAATTTCGAGACTATCACGCTGTGTCCAATCGATACAAAACCGATTAATAAAAGCATGCTGACCGCAAAAGAGATAAAATGGCTCAACAGCTATCACGAGATGGTATATGAAAAGTTGGAAAAACATCTCAACAAAGAGGAAAAAGCATGGTTGAAAACTAAAACCGCACCGTTGTAGAGATTTGATATATACGTATATAAAAATGCGTAAAACGTATCTCTAAAATCGTAAATCGTAAATTTATATGGCTTTAGTAAAATCGGTTCGTGGTTTTACCCCCGAAATAGGAGAAAATACATATTTGGCAGAAACCGCCGTGATTATAGGCGATGTGGTTATAGGTAAAGATTGCAGCATCTGGTTCGGTGCTGTATTGCGTGGCGATGTAAACTCGATACGTATCGGCGACCGTGTAAACGTGCAGGATGGAGCCGTCATTCATACTTTGTACCAGAAATCGGTTTCTATTTTAGGCAATGATGTGTCGGTAGGACACAATGCTGTAATACACGGAGCTACTATCGAGAATGGTGCTCTCATAGGAATGGGGGCGATAGTGCTTGACCATGCCGTAGTGGGCGAAGGAGCAATTATTGCTGCAGGCTCGCTGGTATTGAGTGGAACTCAAGTTGAGCCGGGAAGTATTTACGCCGGAGTTCCTGCCAAATTTGTAAAAAAAGTTGACTCGGAGCAGTCAAAAGAAATCAATCAGAAAATTGCTGCAAACTATCTGATGTATTCAGATTGGTACAAGTAGCCAAACCGATGTAACGTTTTCGAAAACAGAAAGTTTCGACAACTACTTATAAAATGTAGGATTTATCACCTAATTTTATTGCCATTAATAGTCAATGGTTAAATAGGCTGTGTAAAAGCAACAATTGTCAGTTTTTACACAGCCTCCTTTCTTAAGGAGTAGTAATTGATTACAGCTTTTGGTGAATAAACATTAAGTGTAAGCCAATTTTAATATTGTCTAATTTGCATATTCATTATCTACTGTGTCAGATTAAATCTTAAACTCAATCCGGCATTGGTATTGGCTGTAGGATATGATGTTGACGAAACCAATGGAGTGTTAATAATCTTATCGAAAAATGCTCGCAATGTGAGCGACCTGCTTATGGCATAGTCTGCCGAAAACTTTATACTTGTAGTTCTAACACCGCTTGTGGCTTGAGTAAATTGCTCCTCAATTTTTCTGATAAGAGCCTGTGTTACTTTGTGCGAAATATCAAGTTTTATGTTCAGGTCGTTGTTAAAACCGCCTGTTGGACGCTGTGTGTTTGCTTCTTGCTGTTGGTCTGTATTATTGCTACCTTTTCCTTGTCTTTTGTTATCTCGTTTAGAATTTGAGCCAAATCCGATAATGCGATTAAAATCGGGAACACGGTAACCAAAACCGAAAACTATATCGTTGTCGCTTGTTTCCACCAATTGATAGGATGAGATATTCAAGTTCATGCTTCTCGTTTTGTTGAAACGAGCATTTATTGTAAGATTATTATTTAAAACACCTTTCAATTCGATAAGTGGTGAGAAACTCTCCATTAAACTGACTGCCGAAATATCGTATGGCGATGATGGTATCGGCGAACCAGAAAGGACATCGCGAATATATCCCAAATCGCTATTGTCATCTGTCGGCACCCAATTTAGGAACGAAGTAAATGAACCGACTCTGTATTGAGAAACATATCTGTGAGAAATTCCAAAAGAGCGGAATCTCTCTTTTAAAAATGGCAAAGAGTTGAGCAGGTTGTACGAAATATCCCAATTTGGCAATAAAGTCATTAAACTTGGGAAAGCAGTAAGCTCAATACTTTTGGCGTTTTTTCCTGTATAAGCCGCTAAGAAAGCGGGAATAAGCACATCCGCCGAATTAGGATTTACATCTCCTACAGCCGGATCAAATGGTTGGTTAGCGTAACCGGTTTCATTAATAAATCCTTGTCCGGGATAGTAGCTGTTTTGATATCCGCTTCTTAAACGAGCAGCAATAATTTCTCTGTTGGCAAGGAATTGATTGAAAGATTTTGAGTAATATTCATTTCTTGCATTAGAGTTTTCAAAAGCCGATGCCAATGTTATTGTCGTAATCGCATAACTACCGCCAAATGTTTTAGGCATACCCTCATACATGTATTGATATTCGATTCTGCGATTATCTTCATAAACTCCGTTTAGGTCAATCTTTAATCCGTTTAATGGTTCGATAGTAGCTTCTGCTCTAATATTTTTTATTTCGTTGTAAACTGCCGATGAGATGTTACTTTGATTTATCACCATCCAGTTATTCTCTAACGCTTTGTTTAAGAATTTTTCTCCTCCTTCCAATCCGAAAGCAAATCCAAGTCCCGGAACTAACACTTCCGATGCGTTAGATTGTCCGAAAAAGTCTCCTATCATGGGAGCAAAACCAGGAATATCTGTTCTTGTTCTGTATCCGACATTCAGATTGACACTTCTGACCATCATCAAACCTCTCGCCGTATATTGAGCCAGATTGTACCAGGTAGAGTTTTCGTTTGGTAATGCAGCCAAAATGTTTACATCTATTTCTACCGAGTCTCTATTCTCTATAGCTATTCTGTTTTTGTCTAATCGTTTATATTTCAAAACGTACTGTCTGCCATCTTTTCGTGCTGTAACTGTAAGTTTACGTGAGCTTAAGTTGTGAGTTATTACAATATTCGAATCGGGACTTAGTTGAATGGTTTGTGAGAATCGGGTTTTGGCAGACGAGGATGATGTGTTTGATGCACCTTTTTCTCCTTTACCCTCTTGTTGCCCACCTTTTCGCGATGAGGCACTTGAGGTTCCCCTTCCTCCTTTGTTACTGCCTCCAAATCGTTGATTTGTCTTTTTAAGGAATTCAATTTTATCGTATAACTGGACAAAATTAAGTCTGTTGTTTATTGTCAAATTCAGATCGTTTTGAAGCATGTTACCTATGTTCGCATCTTGTATCGTGGCTCCTCTTTCCCATCTGTAGGTTGAGTTGTATTGTGCATTCGTGTTTATCCAATCTAATATCGGTATTTGAGCGAAAGGCACTGTATAGGTAACATTTGCAGTTTGAGAGTAGTTGAGAGGTTTGCCTAACTCTCTGATGCTGTGCATAACAGAGTCTTTCCACAATTCGTAATCGTCTGGATTTAATTTTTTGTTTACTTGCAGATATGGCTCTTCAATTTCGGCAATTGTTCCGGTGCGTACAGATGCTTTCAAGTTTTTAGTCAAGTCCCAGAGAAGAGAAAAATCTCTGTTCCACACGAAGTTTTGACTAAATGAGAGATAGTGCGTTTGAGTTTCGTTTGAGCCGGACATGTAAGCATTCAGGTCACGAAGTTGTGTCTCCTGATAGTTTCGCATCATATCAGAACTAAACTGAATATTATTTGGCAGATAATTGAAATTTATAAACTTTATCAGTTTCAACCAACCCGAATTACTTTTTATATTTTTGAACGGTTCAAACGGCTTTATAAACGGTGTGTAAGAATATGTGGCTTGTAACCTTTGCTCTTTTATAGTGTTGTATTCCGTTTCAGGATCTTTTATGTTATTTTCGTTTTGTGAATAGGTGAAACTAAAGTTAGCAGGGTCATAAGGCATAGGGTTTTTACTCTTGATGTTTACTTTTGCACCGCTAACGCTTAAGCTTTTGATTGTATTTGAGGTTATTGATATTGTATTGATAGAGTCTCGTTCATGTTGAGTTTCTGCATTATTAAGAGATTCTGAAAGCAATATATCTTTATTGAGCGGGTCATATTGAGGTGATGTTGTCTGATTAGAGTATGAGTAGTAGAATGGCAATGAGATCTTTGCATTTTCGGGTAAAAATCTGCCAAGTTCCATATTCATGGCAAGGTTCATCGATGTGTAATCGTCGTTTCGTCTTTCCAAAAGACTTTGGTCGAGTGCACCGAAGCCTACAGTCTCTTTTCTTCCGGTAAAGTTAACCGAACCCAAGTCGGACAAGGCTAAGTTCACGTTTCCTTGCGCAGCCCATCCGCCCTTTTCGTCAAATTCACTCAACCGTAACTCGTTAATCCACACTTCACCCGATTTGATTGTATTTGTTTTATTGCGAACACCCACCATCATAACTTTCACTTCGTCAAGTGACGGATTTCCCATTATCGTAACTCTGTTTCCGGGTTTGTTCGGGTCTTGTATCGAATAAGGTGTCATGAAAGTAACACCGTTTCCTTTACGTTTTTCGGCATTGCGTTTCAACTTCAAGTCGGTAAGCAGTTTTGTAGGGAAATCAAACATGTTTTCCGGTCGCCAAACCGCCTCCTTATCGGCTATATTTCTGTCGCTATATGTGCCCGGAGGTGTAATTTTCAGAGGTATTTCGTACTCATAAAAGTTGTTTCTATAGTCTGAACCGATACGCAAGAAAACAGTCATTTCGTCGTCATATAACTCATCGGGTGAGCTTGCCAATTTTTCGGCATGGACAAACATTTGCAAGCGTTTGTATCTTCGCAAGTCAAACATGCTGTTTTTATAAATCGAACGAGAATCTTCAGGGTCTAAGCTCTCAACTTTTAGTGCTAACGACTGTTCGTTTTGTTGGCGCAATTGTGGCTGACTTGGGTCTAATATACGTGTAACTCCCGGTGGAAGAACGTAATTAACAGGTGTTCTGTCGCCATTTTCTTCAATGTTAACGGCAGAAACATCTATACGTCCCAATCCCGATGCAGTGCCGCCCGTTTCCAGGTCTTGCGTGTAAACGCGCCATTCGCTACGAATAAGTTCTAATGTTGCAAAACGCAGGAATACAGGTTTTTCAAAATCGGTTAAGAACATTCTGAAAAAACGGATATTGTTAAATCCTTGAATATTACCTATTTTTGTTTGATAGTCGCGTAATGGAATTTTGAATTGGTACCAATTTACATAACCTGTTTCGCCATTTCGCAAAACAAGACTTACTTCACGTTTATCCACAATATAGTTGCTTCCGACAACCATATTTTCGGGTCGGAGTTGTATTTTATATTGGTAGTACGATTCATTTTCACTTAAAGTGTTGTCGTTGTCAATATCTTCTACGTCAGGTGTTGTACGTGATGCTGTTGTGTAACCTTGATTGTTTTCTGGAGCAAGAGAATTGCCTTCCGTTCCGTTGAAATATTTGTATCTGTCCAAAATGCTAAGTTCAGCTTGGTCTTGGGCTGGTCCTCTGTAGTGTCTGAAATTATCGCCTGAAGGGTCATTTAGCGGAGAATGCGGATCAGCTTGCATTAGGGTTATTGTTTCTGAAGACAGGCGACTGTTTAGTTCGGTCAGGTAGTCAGCGTATGTAGGGAACTCTTTCTCTTCTTCCGTGCTAAGTCCGTTTAGACCAACGTCTTGAATACGTCTCGATTCTTCACCTAACGAGTTATCGAAAGCATATACGGTAGATTGACGAAGCGGATATTTTCCCCAGACAGATTGTCCGACAGCCGTCGGGTCTTGATTTACGGGCAGTCCGTTTTCAAAGAACTTCTTACCATCTTTCAAAATATCTTCCGAAATTTCACCTATGTTGAAATACAAGTCTCCACCGGTATCGGTACCGTCGTTATAAACAAATGGGTCCATCAACCAAAACTCAATATATTCGATATTGGCAGATTCAAAATTTCGGGTATCCATTTTTCGTGTAATTCCACCCCAACGGCTACGCGGATTGAGCAGATTACCGTTAGCGTCAACATTAGTATCTAAGTTGTAAGGTCCGCGCTCATTAGGATAATAAGAAATATTCATTACCTGTATAGTTGGCGGTTCGCCGTGGACAGCTTCCTTGTTAGGATATATTTCACGCTCATATATCTCACGAACGAAGTGATTTGACAATTGGTCTTTGTCGTTCTGTATATGTTGCGGAGTAAGCGATGAGTTGCGTCTCGTGAAAATTCCGTCAATATAGAACCATGCCATTTGAGCACGGTTGCTTCCATATTCAATATTATTCGACATGGATGCTTCCGGGAACAGTCCGGTAGCAGTATTGTTGAATGGTGTTGATGAAAGAGACCACGAATATGGTATTTTTAAGTCAATGCCTGATGTAGATGCCTCAAAATCGTCAAGATATGAATGAGAACCTGTATATTTATCTTTATAATGTCCCGGAATGATATGTGCAAATTCCATGTTGGATGTCAGCTGCGAAGGAGCGGTAGCTTCAACAAACGGCAGCTTATCAATAAGATTGGTCAGGGCATAAGATTGTTTCTTATAACTTGCATTCAGCCCCCACAATGTGTTTTTTACCGACTCATCGCCAAAATTGGTTTTCATAGTCATAGGCTTTTCGTACAGATGCATAATTGTTGCACCAATGCTGAAGTCCTTTGTGAAATCGTAAAGCATATTCAAACCCATCATCGTTTTTCGTTGCATATTGAAAAGCGACTGATTTTCGAGCGATACGCTCACAGGCGTGCCTGCGTCTAAAATTGCCTGATTTATAATTCTTACCGTACCCGAAATATAATCCACGGTATAGTCAGAACCTTCGGTAAGAGTAACCCCTGCAGCCGTAACTTTCACCGAACCGCGTGTAACGTTTGTCGCGTTCAGATTTATGTCGGAGCCTGACGAACCCCTATACTCTCCTGTCAGGCGGAACTTGTTCTTTTCCGGAATTTGCCTTGCAACCGTTAATGTAGAGTCGTACAACTCTTGGAATACATATTTATCGGCAATTGCATCATCGTCAATAACTCTTCTTAGATGCGAACCAAACGGTTCTACAACAGGAAATATAATTCGTCCGTTCTGCGATTTAATGGTGTAACCTTCCAAATAGTCGAATATACCATCCGGATATGGGTCGTTTTTCGAATTTAGTCGATCTAAATTCATAACCCGAAGCAGCAACTCATTCCCAATTTTTCCTTCGGGAATATAGTTCAGATAAACACCTGTGGTATCGCTCTGATAAGTTATATTAAGTTTGAATCTGTCTTTTTGTACATTGAATGCGCTATAACCTAACGAATAGATGTTTTTCATCATCAAATCCCATGTGTAGGATTGTGGCGATAGAGAAACAGGTTTTAACAGCTTAAGTATCAGAGCACCGCTTTGTCCCGATTGATTGTCGCCGCCTGTAGTTCCGCCACCGATATTGTTGGAAAATTCACCAACTTGATAAACTTTTCCGTTGTACATATATTCGAAAGCAACCGCCAATACTTCATCAGCCTGAAGCGGTGTTTGCAGTGACAGATATCCGAGTTGCGATTGAAGTGTGTACTCGCTTGATGAGAGCAGACGTGCACTCTCAATCTTTTCGTAGTCTTGTCCCACAATAATTTCGGCAGGCAACACATTTTGTGTTTGGCTTATATCGCGAATACCGCTATAGGTGGTAATTGCTTGCGGATAGAGAGTGTTTGCTTCGTTATACGGAATTACTTCCATTCCTGTTGGATACCAAAAAGGATTCTTTATTTTTTCGTGCTCTGCCAAATCGGCAAAAGCTACTATATTTCTTGCCTGGTCGTAGTTGCCTCGTTTGTTGGTAATCCACACTTCGATGCGTGTAATCGTGATTGATGACTGAATAAACGGCAACTTTGCAAGAGCGTTATCGTAAGTGTCGCGGAAATAGTGCGATAAGAAGAAGTGTCTGTTTTCGTCATATTGATCAACCCCAAACTCAAAAGGTGTGGTTTGCACACCGCCACGTGAGTTTACGGTTTTCGACTCAGACTCCTGTTGCGAAAGAATTGTGTTAATCTTTAACTTTCCAAATTGCAAATCGGTTTTAATCCCGAAAAGAGCAGCACCTCCGTTTATAAGCGAGTTGCTGGTCGTCATACTTACGTTTCCGGCTTCGATATTCTTAATAATTTCATCTTCTTCGCCTTGATAAGCAAGTTTTACTCGTTTCGAGTCGAAATTAAATGTCGCATCGGTGTTGTAATTAAGTCCGAAATCGATTTTTGTACCAACCTTGGCATTTACATTCAGTTGAATTTTTTGATCAAAATCGAAAGTGTTTCTATTTCTCGCACGCTCCGGCAATGTCGGATTTTTTGTAACATTTCGTTTGAGACCTGCCGAAATTTCGATTGAACCTTGTGGCTTGATTTGTACACCTCCGGGACCGAAAATATCTTCTAAAACACTTCTGTTTTCACGAATATTGAACAGCGATATTTCGGATTTCTGATTTTTCTGAACAGGTGATTGATTGATAGCATTTCGTTCTTTGAAGTAGTTTTCGTTTATCTTTTTCGAACGATAATTCATATACTCTTGCGGAGTCATGGTAAATGGAACGCCGACAACGGTATTGCCTATTTTATTTTGAAAAATATAGCGATTTGTTTTGTGGTCGTAAACCACTTCCGTAGTGATATTGGAGGGAGTTTTCAAGTCGATGGGAGATTGATTTTCCAAATCTTCCACCGTTTCCACTGTTGTTTTGTGTACGGGAAATATGTTTCCTGTTGAATCTTTCGGTGTTGCGTTTTGGGAATAGAGCGACAAACACCCATTTACAAAAAACAGGATAACGAAAAATATAATGTTATATGTTTTGTCTATTTTCAATGTGATAAATTGAGTGTCGTTAGTACTGATTACATTCTTTTAAGGGCTTCTTTAATAATAGCTTCCACCGATAATGCCGGAGACTCTTTTACTATTTTCGAAACCGTTTTTGCTGAAACAGACTGCGAAAATCCAAGCATAACCAAAGCTGAAACGGCTGCCGGAGAGTTGTCTGAAACAATTGCACTGTCGTTTGTTTTTTCTCGTACGTCTGTTGCTATTATTTTATCTTTTAAATCTACAATTATACGTTGTGCGGTTTTAGGTCCGAGACCTTTTACAGATTGTAAAACAGTTACATTTTCAGATGCAATGGCAGACTCAATTTCGGTGAAATTCATCGAAGATAAAATAACACGTGCAGTGCTTGGACCAACACCCGAAACGCTTATAAGGTGCAAAAACAGTTGACGCTCGCCTCTATCGGCAAAACCGAAAAGGACATGAGCATCTTCTCTTATTGATTCGTAAATGTATATTTTTGCCGAACTTGTGCCGTTTAGCACGCTATATGTATTGAGTGAAATATTCGCTTGATAACCAATCCCGCCACATTCAATTGTGATTGAAGCAGGCGATAACTCGGCTATTTCACCTTTGATGTAATCAATCATAAACTGTGTTATTTATTGAGTTATAACGTGTATTTTGGATAAAACGTATAAATCAACAAGAAAAATTAGTCCGTTACATCGGCATTGATTGCTGTCTGTTGAGCATTTTTATCAGTTGCAACAACGCGATATTTGTAGTTCGTTGTATATTCTCATTACGCGATATGCCGAAGTTATACTTTTTCGCAACTATTGAGTCGGGAGTTTTTGTACAAATCCAAACTGTGCCGACAGGTTTTTCAGGAGTTCCGCCATCGGGACCAGCAATTCCCGAAACAGATATGGCACAATCTGTT
Organism: Bacteroidota bacterium; assembly: GCA_041846575.1. Taxonomy (GTDB): domain Bacteria; phylum Bacteroidota; class Bacteroidia; order Bacteroidales; family Dysgonomonadaceae; genus JBGZFC01. The sequence continues at coordinate 12,471 of JBGZFC010000075.1, read as the reverse complement.
TTCATAATTTCGGAAACATTTATCGCCATTTCTCGCACTACTTCTTCAGATACTGCTCCTTTCGCAGCAAGTATCTCTTTATCAAGATGAAGCAATTCACTTTTTATTTCATTGCTATATGAAACAATTGAGCCTTTGAAATATGTCGATGCCCCTGCAACAGAAACTATTCGCGTTGCTACATTGCCACCCGAACAACTTTCGGCAGAAGAAACGGTGTAGTTATTTTTTGTAAGTAGTTCGCCTAAAACAGACTCTAACGGTTTATCAGTTTCGGCAATTAGCAGCTCACCTAAAGCGTTTTTCAACTTTTCGCCTTGTTGCTCTAAAATATCTTTATGCTTAATACCCCAAACCGATAGTCGTAAATAAATATAACCGTATGTCGGCAGATAGGCAAGAGATAACCCTTCGGGCATTGACTCTTCGAAAGATTGCAGCGAAATACTCAGAGCCGATTCGGTAACTCCTGCTACTAAAAATGATTTTCTGAGATAATCGTTTACGCTGAAAATATTTTTCAATCTAGGAATGATTTCGTACTGCATGGCATCACGCATTTCGAAAGGTACACCGGGCATTGAAACTAAAATAAAGCCATTATGTTCAAACCACAAAATGGGAGCAGTGCCCACTTTGTTGTTGATGACCGTGCTGTTTTCGGGAACAAACGCTTGAGCTTTCGTCAACTCGTTCATGGCGAAATTCTTTTTTGCAAAAAGTTGAGAGATATTTTCGAAAACATCGTTGTTAAATACCATTTTCGTTTGAAAATATTCGCACAAAGTACTTTTTGTAATATCGTCGTTTGTGGGACCTACACCGCCGGTTAGTAAAATTACATCGGCTCTCGTTTTCGCAATATCGATAGATTTAATAATTGATTTCTTGCAATCGCCCACAGATGTTACCGCAACTACCTGAAATCCGCTTTTAGTCAGTTCTTTACACATCCATGCAGAATTGGTATCTACAATCTGTCCTATAAGAATTTCATCGCCAATGGTAATTATTTCAACTTTCATATCTAATCTATATGTCGTAATGTTTTAAAATGTATATCAGTATTGTTTTATTAACTGTAACTGTTTTATGTTTTGCATAGGGACTAACGTCTTTAAGTTAGTTCGTCCCGTTGCTTTGAGTTTGTAATTAAAATTACGTGAACTTGATATAATAAATTGTATATTTAACCGATAAATAAGCTAATAATGTTGAGTTATCTTTGTGTTCTTTTTCTGCTAAGGTTTTTTGAGTAAAAACAAGGTTCAATTATTAAAAACCTTATTTAAACCACACCTTAGTAGCAATAATAGCCATACATAGCAATACATTATTACCTTACTCCTTCATTGTTAAATTCTTATCTCACATCGACCCAACGTTAAAACTGCCTTCATTTTATCAATGCGATAAACCGTATGTAGCAGATGGTTGCACTGTTTGCAAGCAACAAAATAGCATCATTTATTTAATCAGTGTCCTACTTTAAAATTTCGTCACCAAAACTTAGTGGTAATAAATCTTTTACAGATTCTACTCGATACACGCTGTCGTTTGTACACATCAATATCTGTATCGGCGATTTTTGTCTGTTTTCCGATTCCAAAAGTACTTGTCGGCAAGCACCGCAAGGAGTAATAACATCTTTTGTGAACGAGTTTTTGTAAAAGGCGGTTATTGCAATAGCAACAATTTTTTTGTCGGGATAATTCGCGTTTGTATAGAAAACTGCCGTACGTTCGGCACACAATCCTGATGGATATGCAGCATTTTCCTGGTTGTTACCCTTTATAATCTCGCCATTTTCCAATAAAACGGAAACACCTACATTAAAATTAGAATATGGAGTGTAGGCATATTTTGTTGCATCTTTTGCAACGTCGATAAGTTTTTTTTCTGTTTTAGAGCACTCTTCTATCCGATAAACTGTTATCTTTGTAGTTAAATTTATTTCTTTCATAGGTAAAATGAGTAATCTGTTTTATAAAAAACTAATTGCTATGCATACTTCTACACACAAAAGTACAATTTTTTTGTTGTTGTTCGTTTTTTTACTCTGTTTTTCTTCGATTTATGATGCAGTGGCACAAAATCGGTCAAAGATTTACAACAATTATATCGAAAAATATAGCAATATTGCGGTTGAGCACATGCACACCTACAAAATTCCCGCATCCATCAAGTTGGCACAAGGATTATTGGAATCAGGTGCGGGGATGAGCGATTTGGCACGTCGTTCAAACAACCACTTCGGAATAAAGTGTCATCGTAATTGGCAAGGCGGACGTGTTTATGCTGCTGACGATTTACCTAACGACTGTTTCAGAAAATATGATAAAGTAGCCGATTCATATCGCGACCATTCGGAGTTTCTTGTGTCGGGAGGTCGCTATCAACATCTTTTCAATCTGTCTATTACCGATTACAAAGGATGGGCAAGAGGTTTGCAGCAATCGGGATATGCTACCGATAAAGCTTATGCCAACAAGTTAATAAAAATGATTGAGGATTACAAGTTGTATAAATTTGATACAAAATCGAAAAGGCGAGACAGAAAAAGAGAAAACGTCAATACCGACGAACAAGGGACAACTAAGTGGAAGCATCAGCCTTACAAAACTCATGGTCTCGTTTATATAATTGCTAAAGATGGAGATACCTACGAGGCTATTGCTCAGGAGTTTGGCTTCAAAGAGAAGAAATTGCTGAAATATAACGAAGTGCCAAAGGGATTTCCGTTAAGTGAGGGAGATATTGTCTATTTTCAAAAGAAGAAATCGCGTGCCGACCAACCATATTTCGAGCACGAAGTTCAGATAGGCGAATCGATGCACAGTATTTCGCAAAAATATGGAATACGATTAAAAAGTTTGTACAAATTAAACAAGAAAAATTACGATTACGTACCCGAAGAGGGAGATGTATTGAAATTGAGATAGTTGCAGTTATAAAAATGAATACACATAATGTAAAATGTTATCTATAATCAAACAACAAATCTATTTTAAATAAAAGAGATACAATTATGAACATGAAATATAATACACAACAAAAAAAGTTGATACTACCTGAGTATGGCAGGAACATACAAAATATGGTTGATCATTGCGTGCAGATAGAAAACAGAGAGGAGAGAGAAAAATGCGCCTACTCTATAGTCGATATTATGGGAAATATGTTTCCGCATCTGCGCGATGTAAACAATTTTAAGCATATATTGTGGGACCATTTGGCAATTATGTCAGATTTCAAACTCGACATCAATTATCCTTATGAAATAATAACGGAAGAGGAGCTGATGCAATCGCCGGAGAAAATGGACTACAGTCGCCCCACTATGCGATACAGACATTACGGCAAGATTTTGGAAAAGATGATACTTATTGCTGCTGATATGGAAGATGACGACAAAAAAAAACAACTTATTTCGTTACTCACAACTCAGATGAAAAAATCGTATGTTCAGTGGAATAAAGATGTGGACGACGAAAAACTATTTGACGATCTGTTTGAACTATCGAAAGGAAAGATAAGATTAGACACCAATACACACTCCATATCTAACGGAAAAACGAGTAATATGCCGAGAAAACAGGCAAAAAATATCCGGTCACAACGAAAAAAACAGTAACGATGATAAATCCCAACGATACTCTTAAAATAGGATATTTAAAGAAGCCGCATGGTATTAAAGGCGAGATAACGCTCATTTTTGATAAATCGCCATATACCGACATCGATACGGAGTTCTACTTCTTGGATATTGACGGCATTTTGGTACCCTTTTTTCTTGAAGAGATTACGTTTATCTCCGACACAACATGTCGCGTGAAATTTACGGATATAGATGATGAAACCATAGCTTCGAGATATTCCAATGTGTCTGTATATGTGCCACGAGAAAAAATTTCCGCTCACACTTCGAACAATGAGTACGATTGGAGTTTTTTTATAGGGTTTACAATTGTAGAAGAAAACGGCAATCGGTTGGGAGTAATAGAAAATGTTGATTCAGGTACAATTAATGTCCTGTTCATTGTTAAAGATGGAGAAAAAGAATTTTTAATACCTGCAACCGAAGATTTTATTGTCTATTTAGATGAAAAGAAAAAACAGATTTGTATGAAACTACCTGAAGGATTGCTCAATATCGAGTAATATCGTCCGCAACACAACTATAAGCCCACACTTTGCTATGAATTTACTTCAACTCACAAATGTAAGTATCGGATATAAGGTAAAAAAACAGCCCTATGTGGTGCAACAAAATCTTAATCTCAACGCCAATGCGGGAGAATTTGTAACCCTTATCGGGAAAAACGGATGCGGAAAATCCACCTTACTTCGCTCAATGTCTTGTTTGCAGCCTATCTTGAAAGGCAGTATCCTTGTAAATGGAGAAGACATATTCTCGATGAAGCCGGCACAACGTGCACTTTTGTTATCTGTTGTACTTACCGACAGACAATTGGCTGCCGATTTTACCGTAAAAGAGATAATCGCTATCGGTCGAGATCCTTATACCGGTTGGCTTGGCAAACTGACTGATAAAGACGAAGAAATAATTGCCAAATCCATTTCAATGACCAATTTGGACGGATTTGAAAACAGAAATGTCAATAAACTGTCCGATGGAGAGAAACAGAGAGTATTTATAGCTCGTGCATTGGCGCAGGACACACCTATTATATTGTTAGATGAACCGACTTCACATCTCGATTTGCCAAATCGGGTATCCATTCTGTTGCTTTTGCAGAATTTAGCACGCGAAACGGGTAAAACTATTTTTATCTCTACTCACGAGTTGGAAACAGCCCTGCAAATAGCCGATAAAATGTGGATAATGGAAAAACTGAACGGTGTACACGTCGGTACACCAGAAGATATGGTGCTGCAAGGAGTACTTGACGATGTTTTCGAGCATAAAACTTACGAATTTGATAAAGAGTATGGCAATTTTATGATTAAAAAAAATCTGGATAAGTTAGTTGCCACAAAAGTAATCGGAACAGCAGGAGTTATGACTCGTTGGACTACACGCGCCCTCACCCGGAAAGGTTATCGAATCAGCAACAATACCGAAACAGTAGTTGTTATTGACGAAGATAACAAAACATGGGCGGTAGAATCCGGTTCTCATTCGGAAAAAGCAACTTCTATTGAACAAGTTATGGATAATTTGTCAATGTGCTAATATGTCAATTTGTGATTGAAGTTATCTTATCATCCCACCAATTTAAAACGGATAAATCATCGGTAACACAAATATCATCAGCACAATATAGATCACTTGCAGAGGTAATCCCACCATTACATAATCCATAAAGCTATATTTCCCGGCAGACATTACCATAGCGTTTGGCGGAGTAGAGAACGGACTTGCCAAACACATACTTGCCGCTAAGGCAACACCTATCAGAAACGGATATGGACTGACATTCAGAGTTGTTGCCGCTTGCATCGCTATCGGTGCAAACAATATAGCGGTAGCGGTATTGCTGATAAACATGGTTAGCAGTGATGTGGCAAACATTATGGCTGCTAAAACCGCATACGGACCGAAAGCCCCGGTTTGTGCTACAATTTCGTCTGAAATAATGGACGAAGTACCTGTTTTTTCCATTGCTGTGGCAAGAGGCATCATTGCCGCAAAAAGTATCACGCTTTCCCAATTGATAGTTCGGTAAGCATCTTTAACGGTTCGGAAACAGCCACCTAAAATCATTATAACGGCAGCCATTAATACCGATATAACAGGTGTAAACCAATTGAAGACCATAGATAAGACCATAAGAATTACAACAAATGCGGCAAACGGAGCTTTATCGCCCAAAGTAATTTTGGATGCTTCAACATCCGGTTGTCCGATAACCACAATTTCGCTTTCCAATCTGCTCAACCTCTCTATGTTCTCCCAGGTACCTTGTACCAACAACATGTCTCCGGCTTGCATTCTCTGGTCTCTCACATTGTCGATAATATAGTTGTCTTTTCGTTGGATACTTAATATATTTACGTTGTAGTTTGTCCTGAATTGCGAGTTTTTTACCAATTTGTTGTGCAATCGAGAATTGGATAAAATAACTACCTCAGCCATACCAATCTCGTTAAATTTGAATCTTCCGGCAAATTTAGGTTTATCTTCCAACTTCTCAGACTTGTTATCCCGAAATTTCAATCCATACTCTTTTGAAAAGTCACGCACATTATCGTAATTGCCGATAACATAAAGCAAATCATCGCCGGTAAGTTGAGTGTCGGCATCGGGAAGACGAGTTGTAACATTTTTTCCTAATGGCGTATAAGTGCGCGTGCGTATCTCGGTAATTGCTATCGAGAAGTTTTTTGTGATGTCGAGTTCAAATAGTCTCTTTCCTATTATCCGTGACTCTTTTGGTATTTCCAATCTATACAGGTTATCTATAATCAGATATTCCGATACCAAATCTTCCTGGCTTTTTACATTTGTTTTTCCTTCCGTATCATCTCTTCTGCCCTTGATTTCAAGTGTTTTTGTAAAAAACCACAGAAGAAAAATACCTGCAACCAAAAGGATAAGCCCCACGGGTAGCGTAGAAAAGAATTGAAGTCCTTCGTAACCTTCTTTTATCAATACATTGTGAACAATTAACACGGGCGGTGTCCCGATTAATGTCATCATACCGCCGATGCTGCTTGCAAAAGCCATTGGCATAAGCAATCGTCGCACATTGGTATTCGATTTTGTTGCCAAACTTACTACGATAGGCATTAACATGGCTACGGTACCTGTATTGCTCAGGAATAACCCGATTATTACCGTAACGAGTATTACCAGAATAAATAGCTTCTTACTGCTGTTTCCGGCAAGTTTCAGCAATTTGTTGCTGACAATGGTTGCCAATCCGGTCTGTGAAATAGCACCTCCAATAATGAAAAGTGCTCCAATAATTATTACAATAGGACTGGAAAATCCCGTAAGAGCCTCATCCGTGGTTAGAATATCGGTCAATACTAAAGCAAGAAGAGACATAAGAGCAACTATGTCTGAGCGTATTTTACCCCAAACAAACATCGAAGCCGTGATAACAAGAATAATAATTGTTGTAACCATAACAAGATAAACTGTAGTTGTATAAGAGGTTGTTTAAAATCAATAAAGACGAAACAGCTGCCTACTATTCCGCCTTTTCTCTTTTATAATTAATTGTGTAAACTATTTTTTCTTCTTCGATTTTGGTATTCGTCCTGTTATAGATTTTCTCAGACGCATCAAAAACCATCTGCTTGGTTTAGTTTGAAGGTAAGATTCGATATGTCGCTGTTTTTTTTCTTCCAGAATCTGATTTATTTCAATCAAAATGCCTGACTCTTCAACATCTCCAAACTCTTCATTTATAGCAGTGCCGAAAAATCGCATAGTTGGCGACAAACCCATATAGGCATTTATAAGCGGAGGAACATTCAATCCTAAACTGCGAACCTCCTTGTTCAATATTCTGTAATCATCTTTGAATGTTGCAGCGCTAAAAAGTTTTTGCATTGCTTCAACATCCATGCCGGTTTCCAAAGGTTTCACAGGAGTTACCAGTTTATCTTTATCGGGAAAATGTTTGTTCAAGAAATAGAGAATCATGTTACGGGCATGTTTATTATAAGTGCCATACATTGTAACTTTTCCGAAAAAATATTTCAAACTTGAGTCAATCACCATAAGCGCGCCCAATCCGTCCCATAAATTGTCAAGAGCAAAAATACCTTTTTTGCTGTTTAGTGTTGATTGATATTCTAACGATACAAACGAACGTCCCAACTCAACGGTATAAGGCAAATAGTTTTCTATAAAGTCGTCAGAAAAATTAAGCAAGTGAGCCGTAGCTAACATCGGTTTGCCGTTTTCGTTTAAATCTACGTTTTTACCTACAATAAATCTATATCCGCCTAAAATATCCTCTTTTTCAGGGTCCCAAACAATTAGTTGCTGATAAGGATTATCCATTGTGTCGTATCTGTCTATATCCGCCTCCAGACCCGTACCGCCCCCATAGTGTCTGAATGCTATCTCTCGCAATCGACCCACTTCACGCATCAGGTTGGGACATTCGTGTGCAGAAAACAGATAAATTTCGTTATCGGCTTTATTGGTTCTGCGTAACCTGTTTTTCAATGTAAGTTCACTTTTCAGTAAATCTTTATCAACAGGGGGTATTATCTCTTTCATTTCGGTAATGAATAAACTATTTCTTTAATATGCTGCGCCCATTGCGCCGGAGTTTTTGATTTATCAATAGATTGCCAATCGACAGGCTTACCAAAGGTAATAGTGAATGTCTGATTCTTGCTTTTAAACATTTCGCCCGGCAAGTATATCAGTTCAATATTGAACTTCAAGCCAAGGCTTTTCCTGATATTTGCAAAGTTATAAAAAAAGTTTGAGTTTCGAGCATCAAAATAGACAGGAATGATATCTCTTTCATATTCAACTGCTTTCACAACAAAACTCTTCATCCATTCCAAGTCCATAATCTTGCCGTTCTGTTTGCGAGAACACAATCCTGCCGGAAAAGTGATTATTTGATTATCCGACGAGTATGCTTCATTGATAGCTGTGGCTGATGCTTTTGCTTGCGAACCGTATTTGTTGATTGGAACAAAGATTGACTCAAGATTTTTGATATAGAGCAAAACATCGTTTACGAGATACCTGATTTTGCCGGAATATTTCTCACCAAGAAATGCCGAAAGACAAATACCGTCCAAACCGCCTAACGGATGATTTGAAGCAAAAATAAAACGTCCGTCCGCGGGAATATTTTCCTCTCCTTTTATTTTGATATCGACCTTAAACTCGTCATAAACCAAGGCTCGCATAAAATCAACGCCCTGCTTATCTATATTCCGCCTGATAATACCATTCATATCATCTTGCCTAATAGTTCGCTCCAAGTAGTTAATAAGAAATTTCGGGATTTTATTGTAGTTTTTCCCGGTCTTATTACGCAAGACTTTATCTATATCTAATCTAAAATCTTCTGGTTCTGACATTTTTGATTTCAATTTTTATTTTGTAAAGTTACAGCAAAAATACAAATTTATGTTGGGAAATAGATATTTGTTCAGAATATTTTATATCTCCATGCTACCTATTCGTTAACTCGTAACTTTGAGAGAGGGGGCGTAAGAGGTTGCGTGAATAGGAAAATTTGCGACTTAACGAACTTTGCGCTATACTTTGCGTTCTTTGTGTGAAACAAAAAGAGATACCATAATATGACATCTGTCGTAGCCGTGCATCTCGATAAACTCCTTGCCGTTATACTTGCGATTCTGATAATCGGCGCCCATACTCTCTGACCATGGCAATCCGCTAGGGTAGTACTGCATTCGCTGTACGGTAAGAGCAGGACTTGCATTTGTTGCACTTTTCCAAACTTCCCTTACATTGCCCAAATGATCGCGACGATAGTAGTGCAAAGTTTCGTTTTCTATGTCACATCCGTCTTTATAGTCCTCGCTGTTAATTCACCTCTGTGAAGCAAAGACAAAATTAGTAAATTATCCCGAATGGTTATTGTTTTTTGTTGTTTTTTATCGTAAAAAGGATTGCAAAAAAGAGAGTAAAAGCGGGCGAAACGCCAACATACAAAGCATTTGAGGGCAAAAAAGCAAATTGTTAATAACTTTTTTGGGAAAGGGGAATTTTGAGGGTAAAAAAGAGGGAAATAATAGATAAAAATGAGTTTTTTTATTTTTTTGAGCGGCGAAGCCGGTAAAAAGCCCCCTTTTATCGCAAAGCGATTGCATTAAAAAGAGAACCCGCTTTTTGCGGGTTCTTTCTAATTATTTAAGCCAATGTGTATTGTTTTTGTTATTAGTACATTGACCAATTTATTATTATGTTTGCCTGCTTGCCAATTTTGCATTAAATTTAGTGCTTTTAGTCCTGCTTTTTCAAAAGTGGTTAATTCGTCTGCTGTTTTGTTATAAATTCTCGCACCAATTAAATGCCCTGCGGTATCAATAACGAACTGGACTCGTAACTTTGTGTGTATTTCCTCACTTTCAGAAAAATTATATTGAAATTTTTCGCTAAAATCAGTCATAAAAGCTACTTCTCCACCATTATAGTTGGGCATTTTTTCAACAAAAACATATACATTTCTCTGCGTTAAGCTGTCGTATTGTAAATTTTCTTGTTGCCCTTTTACAGAATAGCAAGAGTGCAAACAAAACATTATTATAATCAATAAGTTATATTTACTGATTCCTGACAGGTGTTCCGGGCGGATTGTTCCAATAGTTATCATAATATTGTTTGTATAGAGTAGTGTTTTGTTCGAGAGTTAATGAGGGATTGTATTGCGGTCTAAAACCATATCCTTGGTTTTGTAAATCTATCTCTTTTAGCATAAAATTTAACTGTCCTTTTGTCAATAAATTTAGATTACTTCCTTTTTGCCCGTCAATGGTTATCATTGGGTAACTCATAATATTATTTACAATATTTTTATCTGTTGTGGAAGTCGACACAAAAGAATTCGGTGCTACTCTTAACAATTCTGTATCCGCTGTTTGTGTTACTTCAAATGGGTGCTCTAATCTCAATGTATGCAACATTTCGTGCGTTGCGTCTGACGCTACGGAAGAAAGCGACCTTAATTCTCCTGCGGAATTATATAAATTTACAGAAGAATTAAAATATGAAGTCATTCCTCCAATATTACCATTCATTTCTCCCAAAGATAAAGATTGTACAATATCAGCATTCCCTTGATAAAAAGTAATAGTTCCGGACATCGTTCCGCCCGAAGATTGAGATATTGTATTATGAAATTGGGTTGAAATAGCATTTTGATAAGCATTTATCTGAGCTGTTGTATAGTTGCCCAACACAGAGAGATTTAACGTCACATTGAAGTTATATGACCGTTAGCATCTATAACATATTTCCATTCTCTGCCGTCAGGGTCAATCATATTCACCGGATTATTCCCGCACCAAGCGTAGGGGCTTATCGAATAATACTTCTCCGCCAATGGGTCTATGGTGGTAGTTCGCATAATGGCGGGATAGTACCACCGGGCATCGGAGTCGTACTCATCCAATCCGTGCATCTCGATAAACTCTTTACCGTTTATTTTCTATTTTGATAGTCAGCTCCCATGTAATGTATTATTAAGTAGCAAATATAGCAAATTGTGTCAAATATTCACAACTACTTTGACCTTGATTTTGAAAAAATATTTTTGATAATCGGATGATTATTATGATAATTATCGATTTGGAATATTATCCTATATTGGTAATGGTGGATTAGGTGGTATTATTCCGTATTTAATGTTTAAATTTATCATTTCATTCATTATTTCAATAGATGGTTCATAAGGGACTACTTTCCCTATATTATCTACTATAAAATACTCTCCTATTGGCTCAAAGAAAACGACATCATTTATATTTTTTTTATTTGTATATTTTTCATCTGGAATATCTTTATTTATTTTTTCTAAATTAAGTATTTTACTAGCTACAGAATCTTCAATCCCATAGTAACATATTAAGGAATTCTCATAATTTATATATCCTTTGAGTAATATAGGATTATATCCAATATCATTAATTAGTAATATGCATTCTTTATTACGAACAGAATAACAAATAACAATAATAATGTCTGTTTTAGATTGTTCTTTATTTAATTGTTCTACATAATCGTGCAATATGGGACTGAAATTTTTTTTAATTATTTCAGTTTTCATATTTATCACGACATCGTTTTTTGTATCTTTTTTTTGTTTGCAAGAATTTAGAGGGAAAATAAATATTAATATTAATAAGATAAATAACTTCATAAACATTTTGTTAAATTAAAAACCTAATCTCCTATGTAAATCATTAGCATTTTTTATTAAGCGAATATAAACACTAGAAGTCCATGGCGTATAATTATAGAGAGTTTTTGTATATTTGTGATAAACATAATCTTTAGGCATATAAATAGGGCTTATACCTTTTTCTTGAAAACGATAATATCGGTTTTTAATTTCATACATATCGCCACCCATGCCATTTACATTAGAACCTCCCTTTGTTCCTGTAATACTCGGATGACTATGAATTGAGAATATCATATTAAACTCATTATATCCTTTATCATTCATTGTAATTTGTGAAAGATTTTTTCTATGTAATGTCCCCACAAGATATTCATTTGCTTTACCTTTTCCAAAACCTGATATTGACCATTCTACATCACTATTATTAGCTGCGAAAAGAAACACCTCAAAAGACTGCTCTTTATTAGTACTAATGGCATAATTACCATCATAATCATTTCGTTTCTCTCCCAAATCCGCCAATATAGTTCTACTATCTTCTTTTTCTTTATCTAATTTCAAACCATTATCTGTTTTTCCTGAATCATAATCTTTTTTAGTATAAAGCATATCATATTTGTCCGAAGTTTCTCTTACCCTCTTTATGTAACCA
>JBGZFC010000074.1:0-2733 GCA_041846575.1 Bacteroidota bacterium | reverse complement strand
TACCTATTATATAGGAGGCGTGCGGCTGAGCTGGAATTTGTCGGCTTTCTATACACATAAAAAAGAAAAACAACTGATGGAAATAAATCAAAGTTCGGTAGCCGTACAGCGAGAAACATTTTTGCTAAATACAGAACTTGCTTTACAACAGAAGAAATCAGATATAGAAAGGCTTGAATTACTTATAAATTCAGATAAAGACGTCGTTATTTTGAGAGAAAAAGTGAAAAAAACGGCTCAAAATCAATTAGAACACGGAACTATCACTACGACTGATTATCTGACACATTTAAATAGTGAAGACCAAGCTAAACGTCAGCTTATTTTGCACGAAATTAGTCTTTTAAAGGCTAAAAACGAATATAAATTACTGTTGAATAACTAATTTATAAAGTAAAATCAAAAAATTTTCATCTTACCATTGAAAAACTATGAATTATAAAAATATGTAAAGATTACGAAAATCAAAAATTATAGCCAATTCATTTTAAATTGTCGTTACAAAAATCCTCCTTTGAAGGAGGTGTCCGAAGGACGGAGGATGTTTTTCTTAAAATTACATCTCCCTACCTCCTTGAAAAGGGGAATTAATTATATTGAAATACTAAATATCAATAAGAAATAACAATGAAAATAGCACATCAACCTCTAAAATTAGGATTTTTATCTGTTCTATTCCTGATTTTTTCTTGTAACAATGAAAAATCAGATTTCGACGCATCAGGAATGTTTGAAGCCGAAGAAACTATTATATCGGCAGAAGGACAAGGCGTTTTAAAGCAATTTGACGTAGAAGAAGGGCAACAACTTACTGCCGGAAACGTAGTTGGCTATATTGATACACTTGCATTATACCTGAAAAAGAGACAAATAGAAGCGCAGACTATCGCTCTTTTGGGTAAAAAACCAAATATTCCGGTTCAGTTATCCTCACTACAAGAACAACTCAGAAGTGCACAAACTGAAAAGGCTCGGATTGAAAATTTACTAAAAGGCGACGCAGCTACTTCTAAGCAATTAGATGATATAACGGCACAAATTGAGGTTATAAAACGACAAATTGATGCCCAAAAATCGGCATTGAGCATTTCAAGCGAAGGAATTAACAAAGATGCGGTGGCATTGCAATTTCAATTACAACAGATAGAAGACCAAATCAGTAAGTCGGTCATTAAAAATCCAACGAACGGAACTGTTTTGTCGCAGTATGCTCGTGTAAATGAAATGGTTACTATCGGTAAGCCTTTGTATAAAATTGCTGACATTTCAGAACTCATATTAAGAGTATATGTCTCTGGAAATCAACTTCCGAAAATAAAACTAAACCAGAAAGTAGAAGTTTTTACAGATGACGGAAATGGCAGTTTTCATAAAACAGACGGATATATTACTTGGATTAGTGATAAAGCTGAATTTACTCCTAAAACTATTCAAACAAAAGATGAGCGTGCTAATAGAGTATATGCCGTAAAAGTCAAAGTGAAGAACGATGGTCGGTATAAAATAGGTATGTATGGCGAAGTGAAGCTATAAATCGTTATGTTGAAATGTGGTAATTTGACCTGCAATGCTTCAAAGTTAAATTTATATTTTTTAAATGAAGAAAAACTATGCAAGATATTCGTCTCGAAAATATTTCAAAATCCTATCAAAAAGGAGAAGTACAAGCTCTCAAAGAGATTTCTTTTGGTGTTGATAAAGGTGAATTATTTGGACTTATTGGACCCGATGGAGCAGGTAAAACCACGTTATTTCGTATTTTAACAACCCTTATTTTACCGGATAGCGGTCAAGCTACTGTTCTTGGACACGATTGTGTAAAAGAATATCAGTCAATTCGTAATAAAGTAGGCTATATGCCGGGCAAATTTTCATTATATCAAGATTTGACTATTGAAGAAAACATAAATTTCTTTGCATCGGTTTTTAATACATCGATTGATGCAAACTATGATTTGATAAAAGATATTTATATACAAATAGAACCGTTTAAGAAACGACGAGCCGGAAAATTGTCAGGCGGAATGAAACAAAAGTTAGCTTTGTGTTGTGCTTTGATACATCGACCCGAAGTACTTTTTCTTGATGAACCTACAACGGGAGTTGATGTTGTATCGCGAAGAGAGTTTTGGGAAATGTTGAAATCTCTAAAAAATCAGGGAATCACGATATTAGTTTCAACCCCTTATATGGACGAAGCTATTCTCTGCGAGCGGATTGCTTTAATACAACAAGGTGAAATACTTTCTATCGAATCGCCATATCAAATTATAAAACAATTTCCTAAAAACTTGTATTCGATAAAGTCAAATTCAATGGGAAATCTATTAAAAGAATTACGGAAAATAGATGAGGTAGAAACTTGTAATGCTTTTGGGGAATATCATCATATTACCTTCCGTAATGATTTGGAAAACAGTAGTTCGCAATTGATAGATGTGCTAAAAGATAAAGGGTATCCATCGGTGGAGATTAAGAAAATAGTTCCCTCTGTTGAGGATTGCTTTATACGGTTAGCCAATAATGTTAAGGGATGATAAGTGTGTAGAAGTTATGCAAGAAATTGTAATAAAAACAGATAAACTTACCAAGCGATTTGGAGATTTTATAGCTACCAATGCAATAACCTTTGAAGTGTATAAAGGTGAAATATTTGGTTTTCTCGGTGCAAATGGTGCAGGTAAAACTACGGCTATCAAAATGCTCTGTGGCTTGTCCCAACCTACATCTGAT
>JBGZFC010000073.1:0-5429 GCA_041846575.1 Bacteroidota bacterium | reverse complement strand
TACTTAGCGGCAACGGCTTGGAACTTGAAGAAAATGATGGAAAGACTCAAAGAGAATTTCTTGAATTTTATTTTCCGATGGGTTTTACAGCGATATAATTATTCTCTCCCATTGTAATTTGAATTTATAAGGGGAGACTATTTAAGGGATACCGTACTAGTCGTACATCGGGATAAGCCTGTCATTTAAGCATATCAATAGTCCCAATGCGATTTTCCGGTCATAAAGTTTAACAGATGCAACCTTGGCACAGGTATCATAAAAGGTTCCGGATAGATGTGTCCCGCGTCTTTGATATTGCCAACACAATAAGTGTCCTGAGCACCACAAGATAACCGGGATGACGGGGCTTAATTTCTCCTTTCGACACTTTTTCTTCTTTGGCTTTCTATAAAGCAGTCACTTGAACTTCGGAAAGAGTGGCAAGCCTTTCTTTTTCAGTTATCTCGAATCTCAAACCTGTACAAAAGCAAGAACCGTATTGAGAGGCAAATTGAACAACGAGTTGTTTTTTTTTGCCACTCAATACGGTTTTTGATAATAGATTGCGTCGGCTGATTTCCTGCAAACCTAACTTGTTTTGATTAATTTTGTTTGTGCAATTACAAATGTAATTTCTTGCCTTTGGCTGCCGGATTAAATCGAAACTAATCCAAATTTTAGGCGAGTCTTCTATGTTTTACATCCTCTTACAGCATAGAAAACAGAACAAATAGCCAGTGAGCTGAAATACCGGCACATAGTCCGCCTATTGTATGTGAAATTATTGCTTTTCCTGTAAGTTTTCTGTAGCCGAGAGAATCAAGCATAGCTGTGTGTGTGCTTAAATATCCGCTCCAGCACATTCCTATTCCGGTAAAAACAGCTATAGCATTTCCGTCAATTATGCCCTCCTGAATAAAGCGTGGTACCAAACCTAAAGCTGCACCAACTGCACCCAACGATGTAATCGGAAAGGCAACAAGAGCCGGATTTTCAAAACCGAATAACCACTCAAATGCAATGTTTATTTTTCCTGCCAAATAAGGCAACAGAGCAATTCCTTCGTAAGCAGCACCGGTGTACCCTTCAGCACTCGGACCAAAAGTCAGCATCATAATAAATGTAGAGATAATTAACACGCCGGGGATAATAGCCAAACCTAAGTCAACACCTGTTTTCCCTCCATCTAAAACAGCATTTAGCGTGCGAAGGAAGACACTACCTTCCGATTTGAAAGATATTTGTTGTTCGTCACCTCCAATAACCTCATCTTCTTCTTTAAAATGAGGATATTTTCTTAAAATAGCTCTTTGCATCAATCTTGTAGAGATGATACTTCCGATAACAGAACCTGCTAATCCTATCAAAGCAGCGTAAATATATCCTTTACCTGCCATGAAAATAATTACCACCAATCCCATACCGAATGCGGTGCCAAAATTGGTAAGCGAAATAAGTTGATATTTCTTGAAATATTTACTGAAGTTTTGGTCTTTAGCCAAACTGATAATAGCAGGATTGTCAGACAAGAAGGTCATAATTCCACCTAAAGCAGCTACACCTGGCAGGTTGAAAATAGGTTTCATAAGTGGTTGCAACAAGACTTCCAGCAAACGCACTACTCCAAATTCTGTTAGAAGTTTGCCTAAAGCTCCCGATAATACGGTAATAGCCATAATGTAGAATACTGTGTCAATCAACAAACTATATGCTGTTTGCATTATTGTGTTCAACATGTTTGGCACTCCCATTTTACTTCCTATAAAAGAAAATATCCCGAAGAATATAATCAAAAAAACGCCGGCTTCAATGCGACGACGAGTTAAAAATTTGAGTGATTTGTACTTCATATTTATTTGTAATTTTAATTATTACATTAATTCTTCATCAAAAAAAAAGGAATAGAATTAGCAGTTTTTCTATTCCCTTATCAATATAATTTGAGGTACCTGGCGGATTCGAACCGCCGTACACGGTTTTGCAGACCGCTACCTAACCACTCGGTCAAGGTACCGACGCCTAAAGCGGATGCAAAGGTAAAACATTTTTTTTAATAATCAAACAGATGACGGGGTTATTTTTTATATTTAGATGTCCGAAGATTCATGGATGAACTTTATTCGGATAATATGTTTAATACTTTTGAACAAGCCTTTTCAGTTGACGGCTTTAGGTCCGTTAGTCCCGTTGCTGAGACTTGTGGTTGTAGTTTATTTCCGCTACATGGGGGTTTGTTGCAGTGCTCACAAACAACACGAGAAGTTCATTTAGTAAGATTGCGGAGAATCATTATTCCCCAATTTCCTCTCTCTTCAAGTCTCCCTCTTCCCCATTATCCAAGTCTTGAAGCCTACTCCTCGCAAACCGAGAAAGCCAAACACTAATCTAAATTCACCTTTCACAAAAAAAATCAAAATCGTAAATTTATTCGTCTTTAGCCATGCATCCTGCGTATAAAAGATACAACAAATACTCAATGTCAAACCTTCATTCAACAAGCAAAACACGGCTTTAACCGTTAAATTCGGAAAATATCCTTCAAAAAACACTCTTATTCATCACAAAATCACTATTTTTGCAATTCAAAATAGATAATGACAAAAATATGATAAAAATTACTTTTCCCGATGGCAATGTAAGGGAATACGAAAAAGGAACAACCGCACTACAAATAGCAGAAAGTATCAGTTCACGATTGGCACAAGATGTACTTGCTGCAAGCGTAAACGATGAAACTTGGGATTTAACACGTCCTATCGAAAACGATTCTACCATCCGGTTGTTGAAATGGGATGATGAAGAGGGAAAACATGCTTATTGGCACTCTTCGGCACACTTGATGGCAGAAGCATTGCAGGAGCTTTATCCGGGTATTAAGTTTGGAATTGGTCCGGCAATTGAAAACGGCTTTTACTATGATGTTGACCCGGGTGAAGGCGTATCTATCAAAGAGAGCGATTTTGCAGCCATCGAAAAGAAGATGATGGAACTGATTGCCGCTAAGGAGGATATCAGAAGAGAAAACATATCTAAAGCTGATGCTGTAAAGATGTTTTCAGACCGAAATGAGCACTATAAAGTGGAGCTTATCAGCGAACTGCAAGACGGAGAAATTACAACATATACTCAAGGAAGTTTTACCGATTTATGTCGTGGACCTCATCTGCCCAATACATCTTATATTAAGTCCGTAAAAATACTTTCCGCAGCAGGAGCATATTGGCGAGGTGATGAAACTCGTCCGCAACTCACTCGTTTATATGGAATTACCTTTCCGAAAAAGAAAATGCTCGATGAGTATCTGGAAATGCTTGAAGAGGCAAAAAAACGCGACCACCGAAAAATTGGTAAAGAGTTGGAACTTTTTGCCTTTTCACAAACAGTAGGAGCAGGGCTTCCTTTGTGGTTGCCAAAAGGCACCCAGTTACGTCTTCGCTTGGAGGACTTTTTGAAAAAGATACAACGAGAATTTGATTACGAGCAAGTAATGACACCGCATATCGGAGCAAAACAGCTTTACGTTACTTCGGGACACTATGCAAAATATGGAAAAGACTCATTCCGACCTATCCACACACCCGAAGAGAATGAGGAATTTTTGTTGAAACCGATGAACTGCCCGCACCATTGCGAAATTTACAAAACCTCACCACGTTCTTATAAAGATTTGCCGATGCGTTTGGCTGAATTCGGAACGGTATATCGTTATGAACAGAGTGGAGAGTTGCACGGATTGACTCGTGTAAGAGGTTTTACACAAGACGATGCTCACATTTTCTGTACACCGGACCAAGTAAAAGATGAGTTTTTGAAAGTGGTGGATATTATTTTCATTATTTTTAAAGCGTTAGAGTTTGAGAACTTCGAGGCACAAATTTCGTTACGCGACCCCGATAACAAAGAAAAATATATCGGTACCGACGAAAATTGGGAAAAAGCTGAACGTGCTATCGTGGAGGCTTGTAAAGAAAAAGGCTTGAATGCTCGCGTAGAGTTGGGAGAGGCTGCATTCTATGGACCTAAACTGGATTTTATGGTGAAAGATGCTTTAGGTCGTCGTTGGCAGTTGGGAACTATTCAGGTAGATTACAACCTTCCCGAAAGATTCGAGTTGGAATATACCGGAGCCGACAATCAAAAACATCGTCCTGTGATGATTCACCGTGCGCCTTTCGGCTCTATGGAACGTTTCGTTGCCGTACTGATTGAACATACGGCAGGAAAATTTCCGTTGTGGTTAGCTCCTACTCAAGCAGTTATTCTGCCTGTTAGCGAGAAATTCAACGATTATGCTTATGAAGTTGCAAAACAGTTGAATCGTATGGATATTCGTGCTGAAGTTGATGACCGTAACGAGAAAGTAGGTCGAAAAATCAGGGATAACGAGTTGAAACGAATTCCGTATCTACTAATCGTTGGAGAGAAAGAGGCGGAAAATGAAGAAGTTTCGATAAGAAAACAGGGAGGAATAGACGAAGGTTCGGAAAAATTGACTACTTTTGCAACCAGATTGAAGCAAGTGGTTGAGAATATGATGAATGCACGATAAAATCGTTATTCTATTCTTAACATTTATATAAATAACAACATAAAAAAGAAAGGAATTAATTTTAAACTTAATGAGAAGCAACTTTAGAGACCCAAAATCGAAAGAGCAACAACACAGGATAAACGAAAGAATTCGTGTCCCTGAAGTGAGATTAGTAGGTGAAAATGTAACAGAGGGAGTCTATGAAACTCGTGAAGCAATAAAAATTGCAGAAGAACAAGGATTAGATTTAGTAGAGATAGCAGCAACGGCTACACCTCCGGTATGTAGAATTATCGATTATCAAAAATTCTTATACCAACAGAAGAAGAAAAAGAAAGAGCAAAAAGCAAAATCTGTGAAAGTTACTGTAAAGGAAATACGTTTCGGTCCGCAAACAGATGACCACGATTACAACTTTAAACTGCGTCATGCTACTAACTTTTTGAAAGAAGGCTCAAAAGTGAAAGCTTTCGTATTTTTTAGAGGACGTTCAATTCTTTTTAAAGAACAAGGCGAGGTGTTATTGTTACGTTTTGCCAACGACTTGGAAGAGTTTGGAAAGGTAGAACAGATGCCGATAATGGAAGGTAAAAGAATGTCAATTATGTTGGCACCTAAGAAAGCGTCTTCCTCCAATAAAAAAGAACAAAAAGAAGTGGAATAATATATTTGATTTCGTAATTAAGATTTTAATAGGGGCATTGCGGGTTTAATCCACATTGCCCATTTTTTATACACAAGAGCCAAGGTAAAAGACAAATTTAAATTTAAAAATTGATACTATCCCCAAAAGTGTGTAAATATCCCCCAAAGACTTATATTTGAACAACAAAAAGAATAATTTTATGGACTTTACACAGAAACAAGTAAGAGATATACTTACCCGGCTTTTGGAAGAGGAGAATGGTTTGAATAC
>JBGZFC010000072.1:0-3934 GCA_041846575.1 Bacteroidota bacterium | reverse complement strand
TCGATGAGCGGTTGCAAGTCGGCTTCGTTTTTCAGTTCAATGCCCACTACGGCAGGACCGTTTTCACGATTGTGTTTTTTGGAGTATTCAAAATACGTAATATCGTCCGTTTTGCCGAGTATTTCCGCTACGAACTCCTTTAATGCGCCCGCACGTTGCGGAAAACGCACAATAAAATAATGCTTCAAATTGGCGTAAAGCAAAGCTCTTTCTTTAATTTCGGCGGTTCGGGTGATGTCGTTATTGCTTCCGCTGACCACACAAACCACATTTTTACCTTTAATTTCTTCCTTGTAAAAATCCAATGCGGAAATGGCAAGCGCTCCGGCGGGTTCTACCACAATGGCATCGCGATTGTACAAATCCAATATCGTTTGACAGACTTTTCCTTCGGGAATAAGCACTACATCGTCCAAAAACTGCCGACAGATTTCAAAGTTCAAATTACCAACTTTTTTCACCGACGCTCCGTCCACAAACTTATCTATTTCCGTAAGTTCCACAGGTTTCCCCGCTGCGATGGCTTCTTTCATTGAGGGTGCTCCCAACGGTTCTACGCCGATGATTTTCGTCTGTGGGGAAAGCACCTTGAACATCGATGAAAGCCCCGCCGAAAGCCCGCCTCCGCCAATGGGAACAAATACATAGTCTATCGAAACATCGGTTTGGTCAAGAATTTCCAAAGCGATAGTTGCCTGACCTTCAATAACTTTTTCATCATCAAAAGGCGGAACGAATGTTTTTCCGTTTTCTTTGGAAAAAAGAATTGCAGCATTGTTTGAATCATCAAAAGTATCGCCTTGCAGAATGATATTAACGTTATTTTCTCCGAACATCTGCACTTGTTCTATTTTTTGTTGAGGCGTGGTTACGGGCATAAAAATATCCCCTTTGATGTTGAGCATTCGGCACGAAAGCGCTACACCCTGAGCGTGATTTCCGGCACTTGCACACACAATTCCTTGCTGTTTGTCAGTTTCGGACAAAGAACTGATTTTGTTGTACGCTCCCCTAATTTTGTACGAACGCACTTGCTGTAAATCTTCCCTTTTTAGGAAAACGTTGGCATTAAACAACTTGCTAAGTCGCACACTTTGCGAAAGTGGCGTTGTCGTTACCACGGATTTTATCCGCAACATTGCTTTTTGTACTTCTTGAACTTGTGGTATGTATGTCATTTTAATTATTTCTTAGGTTAAAAAATACGTAAAATTTAATTTTTACAATAATTTTTTTAGTTTTAGTTTCACTGTTTTTAAAATCGTATTGTCTAAATATTGAATCGTTACCTCTGTATTTTCCTGCTTTAACAAATTGCGGTAAATTTGAATATCTTCGGTTGCAATTTTATTGATGGACACTATTTTCTGCCCCTCTTTTAGCCCCTTCTTATCCGCTTCAGAATCCTTTACAACTCCTGCGATAACAATGCCTTTTTCAGTACGAGCTAACTGAAAAGGACTGACCGGAAACTCAATTTTTTTGGTGTATAAATAGTTCGGTTTCAGATATAATTTTGAGGTGGAGTAATTGAGAATAATATCAAATTTATTGATAATCTCAGCACCTAAAATTCCTAAATAACCTTTGTATGCGCTTACTCCTTCCTTATCAGAAGCCATTTTAATAGGTAAGTTTTTAAACGTAAAATTGCTGATTGTAAGCGATTTAATAATTGCTGTGCTGACTTCTGTTTTTTGACTTAAATTATGGGTAACCGTGTTGATATGCTTCCCAATTTTAGACATCAATTGATTTTCTTCTTTAAAAGGGGTATTGATGAGCAATGAAAGTCCTGCACCACTATCGAAAAAAATATCGCCTGTCAGTTTTTCTCCATTATTTAACGTTATCGAGATAGGAAATTGAGGTATCGGAATGTTATTTTTAAAAACAAACGGAATTTCGGTATACCCTTCCGTACTTATCTTTGCATCAAATTTGTATAGTTCCATTTGTTTTTTATGAAAGTTGATTTTCGTAATGAAATTTTTGATAATATCGTTGCCAATAATTCCATCAAAATTTTCGCCGAGAGCTTGTTTTATCCGAGAGAGGTCTTCTAAAACTATATTTACACCTTCAACAACTTGGGTTGAAGTTAGCCTAACTTTTTGATTTACCACCATATCGTATGTTTTCTTTCCGCTTGCTCCCGTAACTTCGTGTTGATAATTGGCTTTTATTCCACGTTTTTCAGCAGCATTTTTATCCAACAAAGTAGTGGCGGCTCCCGTATCGAAGTAAAAAGTAAGACTATCGGCGGCGTTTTCTGTCGGTAATTTCAGAAGAATATATTTGTCTTCATACAGAGAGAAAGGAAGGATTATTTCCTGAGCTTTTATCCATTGAAAACCACATAATGCACAAAGAAAGATTTTATTTTTCATAATAACATATCTGATTTTGATTTTTTTTATTTATCATTTCGTTTCAAATAGATACCATAAAAATTGACGAACAAATGTACGATTTTTAACTATACCAAAATAGAAATTTCTCATTTTTGTATTATTCGCCCCGTATTTATCGTTTTTAATGATATAGGGTATTTATTTTCGGAACATATCTTATTCAGAATATTTTTCTAATTTTATTTTTCGGATTAGTTAAACATTCACCCGTTTAGATTGTCCGAAAGAATAAATTATCTGTTTTTTTCTATTTTACCTTATCCGAATTTCCGGACGATATAAACCTCTGCCCATTCATACTGTCCGAATTTCCGGACGATATAAACCTTTGCCCATTTACCTTATCCGAATTTTCGGACAAGCTAAACCTTTACCTATTTACCTTATCCGAATTTTCCGTTAATATATTTAGGACGATGCATACATCGTCCCTACGTTGTTTTATTTTAT
Organism: Bacteroidota bacterium; assembly: GCA_041846575.1. Lineage (GTDB taxonomy): Bacteria > Bacteroidota > Bacteroidia > Bacteroidales > Dysgonomonadaceae > JBGZFC01. The sequence goes on along the minus strand of JBGZFC010000072.1, from coordinate 1,070 downwards.
CCGTTTCATATCGGTCATATAGGCGCGCAAATAATAACCTATTACTTCTATGGGGTGGGTTTGAATGGCTTTATTTACGGCTATCAATTCCAAATTGTCCACTTCATTGGAAGCCGAAAAATTGCGACCTGCAATGTTTTGTTCCAATCCGTCAATGTACGATTTGATAAGCGGACGACAAGCGTGGTCAAACAAATAGCAGCCATACTCGGCTGTGTCAGAAATTGTTTTATTCATCTCATACAACTTCTTACGAGCAATCGTATTGGCAATAAGTGGCAATTCGTGCAACGACTCATAGTAAGCCGATTCTTCTTTAATGCCCGCTTCGGTCATTACTTCAAAAGCCAATTCCACGCCCGCTTTCACGATGGCTACTAAAATTGTTCCGTAATCGAAATAAGTTTGCTCGCTGATGGTTTCGTCGGTGGCTGGCGTTTTTTCAAAGTCGGTTTCAGCCGTTTCGGCGCGCCACGTAAGCAGATTTTTGTCGTCGTTCGCCCAATCTTCCATCATTGTTTTTGAAAAATGCCCGCTGATGATGTCGTCCATATGTTTTTCAAATAGCGGACGCATCATTTGTTTCAAATCTTCGGCAATGGCAAAAGCCCTTACTTTGGCAGGATTTGACAAACGGTTCATCATATTGGTAATTCCGCCGTGTTTTAGGGCTTCGGTAATGGTTTCCCAGCCGTATTGAATGAGCTTAGAAGCATACTGCGGAGCTACGCCCTCTTTTTTCATCTTATTGAAAACCAAAATAGAACCTGTTTGTAGCAATCCGCACAGAATGGTTTGCTCTCCCATCAAATCGGATTTAACTTCCGCCACGAATGACGACCGCAACACGCCCGCTGTGTGGCTTCCCAGAGCTGCTGCATACGCTTTTGCCCATTCAAAACCTTTGCTTTCGGGGTCATTTTCAGGATGTACGGCAATCAAGGTTGGTACACCGAACCCACGTTTGTACTCTTCACGAACTTCTGAGCCGGGTGATTTGGGAGCGACCATAATCACGGTGATGTCTTTGCGTATTTCCGTGCCTTCTTCCACGATGTTAAATCCGTGCG
>JBGZFC010000071.1:0-6331 GCA_041846575.1 Bacteroidota bacterium | reverse complement strand
TTCGGGCTGATCAACATGAATGCCAGACTATACGACCCCATACTCGGACGCTTCCTCGCTCCCGACCCATACATCCAAATGCCCGATTTCTCCCAAAACTTCAACCGCTATGCCTACTGTCTGAATAACCCATTGGTTTACATAGATCAGGACGGAGAGTCTTTTTTATTGATAGCAATATTAGTCGGAGCGGCTATCGGCGGCTATCAGGGATATAAAATAGGAAAAGCTCAGGGGGCTACCGGATGGAAAATGGCAGGATACATATTCGGCGGTGCTGCAATCGGAGGACTTGCCGGAGGTGTTTCGGCAGGTATGTCCGCAGGGCTTATCGGAGGTTTTTCTGCAGGACTTGCACCAAGCATAGGGGCTTTAAGCGGAGGCGCCATAAACGGTTGCGGAATGGCGCTCCTCGGCGGAGAAAGTTTTAAAAATGTACTTATAAATACAGGAATCGGCGCCGCTACTGGTTGGTTGGGTGGAATATCCGGAAATTATGCCGGCAAACTGGGATTTATGATAAATAACGTCAGGAGTCCTTTACTGAACGGCCTTATCGGAGGAAGTATCGGCGGAGCTGCCGGAGGTTATGTCGGAGGATTTACGAACGGACTTATAAGAACCGGGCAATTTTCCGACGCTCACGATGCCGGCATGAATGGATTACTCTCGGGTATGGCGACGGGTGCTATAACAGGTAGTGTTGCAGGTCTCAAATATGCTCACGATAACAAAATCAATCCGTGGACGGGAAAAGAGAATGCTGCGTATAGAACCACAACACAGCAAGCATCTACTTCAATCTCCAATACAAACTCTGTTAGAACAGAGCCCAAAAACTTAGCTGAACAATTAACAATGCAAGAAGCTCAAAGCGGACAAGGACGTCCAATTATGGAGGGGAAAATTAAAGACCCGAACTGGCAAGGATGGCAAAAGATGCAACATTCCCATCTGGATTTGAATACCAATAAAAATATTACCATTCATTATTGGCATAATCCAAAAACCAATGTAAATACGGGATTTAAATTTAAATAGCAAATGAGAGTAAAATGTTTATATAACACGGGGAAATATACTCCGAAAGATTTCTTTGTTCAACATAATTGGAATGAAGAGATGAAGTTTATTGAACTGACTATTGGAAAAGAGTACACGGTGTATGCTGTTTTTATACTGTTTAATCATCCGTGTTATCTAATATGTGATGATTTCTACGATGGCGTGTCTTACCAGCATCCCATGTTTTATCCGGCTACTTTATTTGAAGTAACGGATAATACACCATCAAAATACTGGATAAAACGGAAAATAAATTTTAGCAATAAGGACAACATGAATGACATCGGATTTCCCGATATTCTAAATGATGAATATTTTTATGGAGGAGTTGTTGAAGGTTATCGAAAGGAAGTTCAAATTTTTCAAAGATGGAAAAAACTAATCGATAAAGAGGCTGAGCACCACTCTTCATAACGATAAATACCAGTTAGGGAACAAAATTTTATCAATAAATATGGTTTTGGCAAGAACGGAGGACAATTATACAACAAAATAAATTCAATTAGTCCTAAGTACTGGGATAAATATGGCATTAAATATTAAAATGATAAAAACCTTATGATTAAATAAAAACACCCTTGAGAATGAATATTAACAATTCACGTATGAAAAAGAGGATAATCACAAAAATTGGAGATGTTTTTGAAGTTCAATTGGGCAGTTACAAGAAGTACTTTCAATATATTGCAAATGATATGACCCAACTCAACAGTAGCGTAATACGTGTTTTTGCAGAAGAATATCCAATAGATTATCCTCCAATCTTAGAAGATATTACATCGGGGAAGGTCGATTTTTACGCACATACTGTCCTCAGATCAGGCATTCAGTCGAATTTATGGTATAAAATTGGAAAAATCAATTTCGATGAAGAGGTAAATATTCTTTTTAGAGACTGTGATGAAGATAAATATGTTCCCGTATCCAAACGCTGGAGGGTATGGAACATCAATCAGCCGATGAAGTTTATTGAAAAGCTTAGAGGAAAAAACAGAGATGCTGAAATTGGAATTGTTTTTCAACCCGAAAGAATTATAAATAGGATGCGGACAGGTTCTTATCAAATTAAATATCCTGATTTTGAATAAATCGAACACATAGGTAGAAAAAAATAGCGAATCCTTTCCTCATAGCCACGACGGTACTATTTTTAACAATAAAGAAAGTATTTTACCTCAAAGAGTTGAAGGGTACTATAAAGAGTATGTTCATCCTACTCCAGGAATTAGAGGGCCAGGGACGCAACGTATAGTTATAGGAGGTGGTAATGAATGGTATTATTCTCCTGATCATTATCAAACTTTTATTCGATTTAAACCCTAAAATATAATGAAAAATGAATATTTTTTGTATTACAACTGTCTTTCCGAAATTGACTCAAATAATTCTCGTTCTGTGTATATGGATGATATAAAATCTAAGGCGGAGATTCTCAGTCTATATTATCAATCTTTTAAATTTCCCAATTATTTTGGATTTAATTGGGATGCGTTGACAGATTTTTTATGTTACTTAGATGATTGGTTGGTAGAAAAAAGGATTGTTATTATTCATAAGGAACTCCCTCTGTTAGGAGAAAAAGAATTAAAAATATATGTTTGGGTGTTATATGATGTATGTGAATTTTGGGCAAAATATCCCGATGTTTTAGAGTTTAAGGTCTATTTCCCTATTGAATACAAAAGTGCTATTCAAGGAATTCTGAGAAATATAAATTCAAGTTTTTGATACTTAGTAAGCAATTTAACCTCTGATATAGTGAGCCCCTTTTTTAGTAACCCAAGGGACGACCAAAGCTGCTGAAGGATTTGGATCAAGCGTGGGCTCTGTCTGGGGTAACGGCGCTAGTTTTGAAGAGGGGCTTAAGCAAGGAGGACAGGGCGCTTTAATGGGGGCCGGCATCGGTGCCATAACGGGTGCTGCTGCAGGGGTCAGGTATGCTCACGATAATAAGGTTGATCCGTGGACGGGAAAGAGTAATACTGCAACCTCTGGAAACAACTCTGTTTATGAAGGAGTTGATTTGAATACACGAGAAGTAAAATATGTTGGAAGAACAGAACGTGATCCAACTATTAGATGGAATGAACATAGAAGTTCTGGTACAGAACGAGCCAATTTAGATTATAGGACTGTTAAGGGCGGGACAAATTTAAATAAAATGGATGCCAGAATTATGGAACAAAATTTAATCAATAAATATGGTTTAGGCAAAAATGGAGGACAATTATATAATAAAATAAATTCGATCAGCCCTAAATATTGGAATCGATATGGAATAAAATATTAATGAAAAGATGAATAAAAGAATCAAAAACACAAAAATTGGAGATGTTTTTTCTGCAAATATTGACAATAATCATAAAAGATATTTACAGTATATCGCCAGTGATATGACACAACTTAATAGTGATGTTATAAGAGTATTTGCTAAAATTTATCCTATTGATGCGAATCCATCGATAGAAGAAATTGTAAATGATAAAGTAGATTTTTATGCACATTGCGTAACTAAAAGTGGCATAAAAAGAGGCTTGTGGCAAAAAATTGGAAACATAGCCGATGTCGGTCGAACTGATCATATAGTATTTAGAGATAGTGGTGATCTTGGAAATCCGGAAATAAAAATATCTAATGATTGGTGGGTATGGAGAATAAATGAACCTTTTATTGAAGTTGGGAAATTAACGAATGAGTACAGAGATGCTGAAATTGGAATTGTTTTTCAACCCGAAAGAATTATAAATAGGATGCAGACTGGTTCTTATCAAATTAAATATCCTGATTTTGAATAAATCGAACACATAGGTAGAAAAAATAGCGAATCCTTTCCTCATAGCCACGACGGTACTATTTTTAACAATAAAGAAAGTATTTTACCTCAAAGAGTAAAAGGGTACTATAAAGAGTATGTTCAGCCTACTCCGGGAATTAGAGGGCCAGGGAGGCAACATATAGTTATAGGAGGTGGTAATGAATGGTATTATTCTCCTGATGTAATCGGTAACTTTGAATCGTCAAAAATCGGAAAAGTAAAATCGACAAGATTAAAGAAAAATAGCATTGTAATTTTGTGGTGACAACTACTAATTAGTCACCCCTTAGAAAGTACTTAGTCGTGTGGTTTACAATAAAATATGTTCATTTTTTTATTGTATATATCTGCAAGATTTTGTAAATTTGTGAAGTAAAACTTGCAGAAAAATATATTGGAAAAGTCCCAAATAGATGGTCAGAGTTCACTGTTTTTTTCATTGGAAAGTACGTTGAACCACAAACACCCGTTATTTATCTTAGCCCATAAAGTTGATTGGGATATGTTCGAGCAAGCGTTCTCGCCTTTGTATTGCCCTGATAACGGCCGTCCTGCAAAACCCCTCCGGTTGATGGTTGGGTTGTTGATACTGAAACACGTTCGTAATCTTTCAGACGAAAGTGTTGTGGAGCAATGGAGTGAAAACATTTACTACCAATACTTTTGTGGCGCACAAGAGTTCTTGCCTTCCGAACCCTGTGCCGCATCCGAGTTGGTTCATTTTCGTCACCGCATAGGAGGAGAAGGGATTGAGTTAATATTGAAAGAAAGCATCCACATCAATGGCAAAGACGGGGAAGACAAAGATGTTTACTTCGACACGACTGTTCAGGAGAAAAATATTACTTTCCCCACTGATGACAAGCTGACAAAGAAAATAATAAAGAGGTGCTTGAAAATAGCAGAGGAAAACGATTTGACACTTCGTCAAACTTACACGCGCACATTGAAAAAACTCTCTTACGACCAACGCTTTCGCAACCACCTCAAGAATAAAGGCAAGGCAAAAAAAGCGGATAAAAAGGTAAAAACAATAGCAGGCAGACTTGTGCGCGATGTAGAGTGCAAATTAGACGATAAAGCATTGTATTACCGGGAGATACTTGAACTGTTTAAACGCGTGCCGGCACAAAAGCGGAACGATAAAAACAAAATCTATTCTCTTCATGAACCGGAGGTTTGTTGTATCAGTAAAGGCAAGGAGTATAAACCCTACGAGTTTGGGAACAAGGCTTCCTTTGGTTGGACAGCGAGCGGAGTAATTGTCGGAGCATTGGGATTTAGAAATGAATATGACGGACACACGTTGGATAAATCCATCGAACAAGTGGAAAGATTAAGAGAACGCCCGCCTGAAAACGGAATCGGCGACATGGGGTTCAAGGGCAGAAACAAAGTCGGAGAAACAATTATCCACATCCCCAAACTCTTTTCAAAAAAGCTGAGCGCCTACATGCAACGCAAACAGAAAAAATACTTCCGTAAACGTGCAGGAATTGAACCGGTAATTGGGCACCTGAAAGCAGATCATCGTCTTTCCCGAAACTTTTATAAAGGAATATTCGGCGATAACATCAATATAATGCTTGCTGCTGCTGGTTTCAACTTCAAAAGGGTGATGAACAAATGGAAAGTATCTTTCTTGTCTTATTTGGAGCAGGTGTTCCGGACAATTACAATGATACCGAACTTGATTGCAATAGATAATAAAATTAAAAACAATTCAAAATGGGCTTTTTAAGGCTCAACTACTTATCAGACAATTAGGGATTTATTCAAGTCCATATCTTTATCAAATTCCATAAAAATCAAAACAATGAAGAAGTTATTTATAATAGCATGTTTGGAAATGTCGGTATTCGGTTGTTCTTCCATTCACAAATGCAACTCTACAGATAAAGGGATAAACACGAACAATTTTGGACAAATATACCAACAGCAAGTGGGTGAATTTCCAGTAATACCCACAAATATATTGGAAAATTTGGATAAAATGGGGATAGACAATTCTTCAATACTCAATGATTACGAAATAGAATATTTAAGATTTATTTTCAAAATAGACGCCGGTGATTTTAATCTTGTTGGGAAAAAAGTCGGTTTTTTAAGAAGCAAAAAAGATTATTTCGAACAGACACGAGAGCGTTTTTATCGTAACTCTACTCTTGTTGGGTGTAGTATTTTGTACATTTTTGACGCCATTCAAAAGGAGGCAAGCGGTGGTTATGATGCTGTGATTGTGTATTGGAGTAAATTTTTACTTCCAATAGAAGATATAGTTAAAAGAGTGCAAAAACATTTACATAAATATTCTAACGACCTGACATTTAGGGATATCCCGGAAAATATATTAGAAAGTATAGATAAAATGGGGTTAGATAACAGGTCTTTACTTACAGAATTAGAGGGTAAATATTTTAATACTCTTTACCAAATACCAGAAAAGGAGTT
>JBGZFC010000070.1:0-11180 GCA_041846575.1 Bacteroidota bacterium | reverse complement strand
CAGAAAATTTCAGTAATTTTGTCTTTGGTAAGCAAGCTCATAGATAATCGTATTTTGTTGTTTATCAGATATAAAGATACAAATTATTTGCTTGCTTACCAAATTTTAGTGATGTTTCTTAGCCGAAACTCAGGTTAATAATGAAAAGTTTATCCTTGCACGAAAGGATTTGCGAAAAAACGAAATGTAAAAAATTGGAGAACTCTACGTATAACTTTACGGTTAAACTATTCCCTTTTTGTGGTCATGGGCTAAATCCGAATTCTCAAATACTAAATTAAAAGTCTTTATTCTTTGTTCTTTGCTCTTTATTCTTTGCTCTAATAATAACAAGATTAAAAACAATAATCGGGTAAATAAACGCCACTTATTCGGTACTTTAATTTATTTTCACATCATTAGCGATAATAATTAATTAGTTCTTTTTATCTTTGTGTTCCAAAAAACTTTATTACAAACATAAAAACAATGAAACAGATGAAAAGATCATTTTATTTAATAATGGCAGTTTCAGCCATTTTGGTTTTTGCTACTTCATGTAAGCCAAAACAAAGTGCATACAAACAAGTGTATCAGGCTGCAAAAGAGAAAGAAATGCAACAGACCGCATCACAACCAACTGTTATAGTGAAAGACGCTGGTTCATTGCCTCCTGTTGAAGTTTCCATTAGAAAAGAGAAAATAGAACCTGTTTACGCAAGCGACGCATCAGGATTGAAAAAATATAGCGTAGTAATCGCGTCTTTAAGCGTTAAGTTGAATGCCGAATCATTAAAAGACAGAATGGAAAACGAAGGCTACAATGTTATTTTAGCTCAAAATGAACAAGGTATGTATCGTGTTATCGTGGCAAGCTATGATGATAAAGAAACTGCGGCAATGAAGCGTGATGAAATTTATAACAAATATTCAGCAATGGGAACAACCGAAGATTTGAAGAAAACTTATGGAGTTCCTTTCAACGATTTATGGATTTTGGATAGACAATATTAATATTTGTATAAACAGACAAAATATAAGCTACCTTTCTATATTAGGTAGCTTTTTTTATATGAGATTATGAAAATTAGATTCTTAGGCACCGGCACATCAACGGGTGTTCCCGAAATAGGATGCAGGTGCGAAGTGTGTACTTCGGCAAACAAAAAAGATAACAGGTTACGTTCGTCCATTCAGGTAGAAACGGAAGGCAGAAACATTATCATTGACTGTACGCCTGATTTTAGAGCACAAATGATGCCAATCCCTTTCAGAAAAATAGATGCTCTATTAATTACGCACGAGCATTATGACCACACGGCAGGAATTGACGATTTGCGTCCCTTTTGCCGTTTCGGTACAGTTGATTTGTATATGCAACCAAATGTAAAAAATGCTATCGAGACGAGAATGCCATACTGTTTTTCCAAAAATAATTATGGAGGAGTACCGGAAATTAAAATTCACGAAATAGATAACTATGAAGACTTTAGAATAAATAATATACTAATTACACCTATCAAAGTGATGCACTATAAACTCCCGATATTGGGATTCAGAATAAAAAACATGGCGTATCTTACCGATTTGAAAATATTGCCCGATGAAGAGTTGGCTAAACTCAAAGATTTAGATTTGCTGATTGTCAGTGCATTGAGAAGAACGCCACATATATCTCATCAAACTTTGGAAGAAGCAATACTGTTGGCAGAAAAAATCGGAGCTAAAGAGACCTATTTTACGCATATAAGCCACCATTTGGGGCTTTACGCAGATGTAACAATCGAACTGCCGACAAATATGCATCTGGCATACGATAACTTAGAATTGCAGCTTAACTAAAAGAATTGTAAATATTTAACAGTTTAGGAGCGTTTTTATCAATATTGCAATATATTAGTTTGGCTTTAATTTGTAACTTTGTTATCAAAACGATTAAACTAATGGCTACTTTGATAGTCAAAGGGGTAAAGTAAATATTATTTACTTGAATAACCTAACATCAAAATAAAAAGTAAAAGGAGAGAAATTATGAAAACAAAACAAATTATTATCGCAATCATGCTGGCTGTGATTCCGTTTTGGTCTTTTGCCCAAGAGTGGGATGATATTTATGCCACACCTTCACAAAATAAAGGAAAAACAACCAAATCGGATTTTCAAAAAAAGAAAGTTGTTATTGTAGAAGGTAAAGGAACTGATATTAAAATTCAAACCGAAGTAAGAGATATTGATGAGTACAATCGAAGAAGTACCGATGCTCTTGCAGAAGGAGATACAAGTCAAGACTCTTTGTATCAGGATTATGAGTACACGGATAGAATTATCAAATATCACGATCCGGAAAACAGTATCAAAATTTCAGGAGTAGATGAAGTTACTGTTGTTTATGTTGATGATGATGTTTACTCTGATTATTATAGAAACAGAGGATATTACGGCAGTATGTATTATCCGTGGTACACTTACGATTATATGTACGACCCATGTTTCTACGGATGCTATGGATGTAATTCATATTATTACGGATGGTACAATCCTTGGTTTAGCCCTTGGAGTTATTCCTTTTATTTCAATCCGTGGTATTACGGAAGTTGGTATTATAGTCCTTATTGGTACTACAGCACTTACTGGTATTATGGCGGAGGCGGATACTACAATGGTTTTTATGACGGCTATCACTCGGCTTTAACATCCAACCGTTCCGGAAGAAATAGCGGTACGTTTAGAACAAGTTCAGCAAATACTTCAAGATTATCAACTTCAGGCAGAACATCCGCATCAGCTCGCACATCATCGTCAACAGCAAGAATATCATCTCATTCATCAAGAGATGCATCTTCGGCATACAGAAGAAGCGATGCAAATAGCGGAAGAACAAGAATCATAGACAATTCGGGGAGAGTTGTCGATTCCAGAACCGGAAGAGTATTAAATAGAGATAACAACTCTCGTCCACGTCCCGGAAGCTACAATAATTCTACAACAACTTCCAGACCAACGTCAACTTATCAACGCAATACCGTTCAAGGAAGAATAAATAACGCACCAACTTCGGTTGATAAAACTACAACAAGGAGTTATGATAGCAGATCAAGTTCTTCGTATGAAAATAGGTCAAATAGAAACTCTTCATTCTCTAATCCGAGTTCTATGAACGGAAGTTCAAGATCATCATCTTTCGGCTCTTCATCGTCTTCAAGCAGTAGAAGTTCCGGCAGCAGTGGAAGAGTGAGCAGTGGTCGTCGCAATTAAAATTGTATCGCAACTAATTATAATAGACAGATTTTTAATTCATAATAAAAAGCTAAATTCATTTAGAAAATGAAAAAAATATCATTCATATTTTCTGTACTGTTTTTGCTATCAAGCTACTCTTTTTCCCAAGGAGAAATTGATGCCGTAAAATATTCTACCAAAGAGCTAAACGGAACTGCGCGTTCTATGGCAATGGGAGGTTCTTTTGGTGCTTTAGGCGGAGATATTACAGGAATATCAACAAATCCGGCAGGTATTGGAGTTTATAGAAGTTCGGAAATATCGGGAACATTTGGTTCGCAAATGAATAACTTTTCGGTAGCTGGAAACAGCAGAATAAGTAAATCAACGAAAAGTACTGATGGGAGTAGTATGGGATTTATAGGACATTTCCCTTTAAGAAACGAATCGGTACCAATGATTAATTTCGGTTTTTCATACAATAGACAAAAGAATTTTGACGGAAAAATTGAGGCAGCAGGGAGTTCTGGAAATTCTTTAATAAATTTTATTGCTAACAGGAGTTATGGTTTAGACCCTGATAATCTCTTGATGCCTGATGAGAACAGTAGCATGCCCGACCCGTTTCTTAGTCAGCCATGGCTTTCGGTATTGGCTTATAACTCTTATTTGATTAATCCACAACTTAACAGCAACGGGAAATATAGCTATTATCCATTAATTAGTCCGAATGAATTAGTTCAAAATAAAATCAACAAAAGTGAAAAGGGAAGTATCGATAACTACGATTTCACAATAGGTACAAGTATCAACAATCAGCTAAATATCGGGCTTTCTCTTATTGTTTCTGAAATTTCGCACTATCAATATTCCGATTACCAAGAGGATTTCAGCAAAGGTAGTTATGTGTTGAATAACGAGTTATCGGTTAAAGGTGCCGGTTTTGGGGCAAAGTTGGGTTTAATTTACAGACCTATCAATTCGTTAAGAATAGGTGTTGCTTATCACACACCCATGCGATATTCAATGCAAGAATATTATCAAGCCAGAATTGATGATAACTTATCGGAGGTTGCAGATGTTGTTAATGAAATAAGACCTGATTATAAGCCCGGTTCTACATATTCGGCAGAATTTACAAATTCGTACGACCTTTCAACTCCTGACAAATGGATATTTAGCGTAGCGGGAATTATTGGCAGCAGATTTGCCGCGAATATAGATTATGAACTGATCGATTACAGAAAAATGAAGTTACACGTACCATCGGACAGTTATGATGCCCAAGATTGGTACAGTGTTGACAACGAATATATTAAGAGCGATTTCAAAACCGCTTCAACAGTGAAATTTGGTATGGAATACAGATTCACAAATCAGTTGTATGGACGTTTGGGCTACGCATGGATGCAAAATCCATATAATGACAAGTTCAGAGAAGCAGGCAATGCAGCTATTTTTAACTCTAATGTAGTTCACGTCTTAGAAGGGGATACGCACTATTACACAGGAGGTTTCGGATATAGGTTTAATCAGAATTTTTATCTGGATTTGGCTGTAGTTCTCAGAACACAAAAGGGCAATTTATTTGCTTTTCCAAATATTTACTCCGACGAAAGTAATACAAACTTAGTAGTGAGGTCATCTCAATATGAAATAAAAAACAGTTTGACTAAAGCTATTGTAACATTAGGATATAAATTTTAAATAAATATCTCTCCTTTTAGATTTAAAGTCGGATTGTTTTATAACAATCCGGCTTTTTTGTTTAAAAGATTTGAAGTATTTTTGCAGCAGACTTATATGCGTGTTTTTTATGAGTTATTAAAAACGATATTTTGAAATAATATGTCAGCAGTAACAGAAGAAGACAAAAGAAAAGTAACCACACAGCGTTTACTGGAAATGAAACGAAGAAACGAAAAAATATCCATGCTAACAGCATACGATTTCTCTATGGCTTCTATTATCGACGAAGCTGGAATGGATGTAATTTTGGTGGGTGATTCGGCTTCGAATGTAATGGTTGGAAACATCACCACGCTTCCAATGACCGTTAATCAGATGATTTATCATGGCAAATCTGTTATGAATGCCGTTAAAAGAGCAATGGTTGTTATTGATATGCCATTCGGCAGTTATCAGGGGAATTCATTAGAGGCTGTTTCTTCGGCAGTAAAAATAATGAAAGAGACGCAAGCCGATGCCTTAAAGTTGGAAGGGGGCATAGAGGTAAAAGAGTCGGTTGAAAGAATTTTAAGTGCCGGAATTCCTGTAATGGGACATTTAGGTCTGATGCCGCAGTCTATAAATAAATATGGTACTTATACTGTTCGAGCCAAAGATGATGAAGAGGCAAACCGATTAATCGAAGATGCTCGTTTATTACAAGATTTAGGTTGTTTTGCACTGGTGCTTGAGAAAATTCCCGCAGAATTGGCAAAACGTGTAGCCTCCGAATTGAAAATCCCTGTTATAGGCATTGGTGCCGGACCTTATGTTGATGGTCAAGTTTTGGTAATGCATGATATGCTGGGATTGAATAAAAACTTTTCTCCCCGTTTTCTCAGACGTTATGCTAATTTATATGACGAAATAAATTCTGCAGTTAAAAACTATATTAGAGATGTGAAATCATCCGATTTCCCTTCTGAAAAAGAGAGTTATTAATTCTGTTTATCTATTGATTTATTATCTCAGAATAAAAGGGGATTTCATTCAAATATTCACATGATTGGTGGTCGTAGTCCATTTTACAGCAATAATGTGTAATGCCGTTTGAAACAATCAGGTACTTGACTCTCATTACAATATTATATCTTACAATTTGGTCGAATACCTCTTGGGTTATATCTATATTGGGATTCTTATATTCACATATAACTACAGGATTGAGTTTCCTGTCATAAACAACCGTATCGCATCTTTTATTAAGAGAATTGAGTTTAATTGCAGCTTCATTAGCCATTAATGATGCAGGGTATTTTTTTTTGTTTATCAGATAATGCACAAAATGCTGACGTACCCACTCTTCGGGAGTGAGCGTTATATATTTTTTCCTTAACAAGTCAAAAATTTCCAATCCGTTAGTGGTCTCTCTTAATTTTGCATCGAAAATGGGCAAATTTAATGCGTGAGAAGTGTTATCTTTGTTCATAAAACAAAAATAATATTTTTATGAAAACCAAACAAGATATTGTAAGAAATTGGCTTCCACGCTATACAAAAAGAAAATTGGAAGACTTCACGCCATATATTTTACTTACTAATTTTCAAAGATATGTGGAGATTTTTGCCAAACATTTCAACCAACCTATCATAGGTCTGGATTCAAATATGCCGAGTGCCTCTGCCAATGGAATTACAATTATAAATTTTGGCATGGGTAGTGCCAATGCCGCAACGATAATGGATTTGTTGAGTGCAGTTAAGCCGAAAGCAGTACTTTTTCTTGGCAAATGTGGCGGACTGAAAAACAAAAGTCACTTAGGTGATTATATTTTACCTATCGCCGCAATACGAGGAGAAGGAACCTCCGACGACTATTTTCCGCCCGAAGTACCATCGTTGCCGGCATTTAGCTTGTTGAGAGCAGTTTCGTCAAACATCAGAGACTTTGGTCAAGATTATTGGACGGGAACCGTTTATACAACCAACCGAAGAGTGTGGGAATATGATGAAGATTTTAAAAATTATCTGCGTAAAATACGAGTCATGGCTGTAGATATGGAAACAGCCACACTTTTTACTTGCGGATTTGCGAATCATATTCCAACCGGAGCTTTACTGTTAGTTTCAGACCAACCGATGATTTCAGAGGGGGTTAAAACAGATAAAAGTGATGAAATAGTTACTGCAAATTTCGTAGAACAACATGTGAAGATTGGAATTAAATCGCTTTCAACCCTTATCAATAACGGCTCGACAGTGAAACACTTGCGCTTCGATTGGTAGAAATTATTAACCAATAAATAAAGATATAAAATGGCTGCAACTAAACACACTTTTGATTCAATAAAGGAAGATATACAGAATAGAGTTTTTTCTCCTATCTATCTTTTTATGGGAGAGGAGGCATATTTTATTGATCAATTGACAGATATGCTCTCAAATTCGGTTTTGACCGAAGATGAAAAAGACTTTAATTATCTTGTTTTTTATGGGGTGGACTCCGATGTGAGAACTATTATATCTTCTGCAAGACGCTTTCCGATGATGTCTGAATATCAGTTGATTATTATAAAAGAAGCCCAACAATTGGATGATTTTGACTTGCTTGAAGTTTATGCCCAAAATCCGGTAAAATCTACAATATTAGTTATAAATTACAAACACAAAAATGTAGATGGGCGTAAATTGGTTTATAAAACTATTCAGAAAAACGGGGTAATTTTTGAATCAAAAAAGATATATGACTATCAAGTTCCTGCTTTTATAAAAAATCATTTTAAAAACAGAAAAATAAATATTGATGAAAAGCCGGCACAAATGCTTTCGGATTTTGTTGGAAACGATTTGAATAAATTGATGCAAGAGCTGCAAAAGTTGGAGATTTCGCTTCCTGCAAATTCTCGAAATATAACGTCGGAACTAATAGAAAAAAATGTAGGAATAAGTAAAGATTATAACAACTTTGAATTGCAGAGAGCCATTATAAACAAAAACATTTTGACAGCTAATAGAATTGTCGATTATTTTGGAAAAAATCCGAAAGAAAATCCAATTATGGTTACAGTTTCCGTACTTTTCAACTATTTCAGTAATCTTTTGGAGTGTTTTTGGTTGCAAAATCAAGATGAAAAAAGTATTGAAAATGCACTTGGTTTAAGATTTGGAGGTAGAGATTACGTTACCGGAATGAGAAATTACAATGCAAAGAAAGTAATGGAAATTATTTCTATTTTACGAACTTACGATGCGAAATCGAAAGGAATTGAGAATATTTCTGCATCACAACATGAACTTATGAAGGAGATGGTTTATAAGATTATGCATTAAACTGTATTTACTTATTACGATAAAATATAAAAAGAGAACGTGGATAGTTTTTTCTATCCACGTTCTCTTTTGTAAAAATAATTATTATCCGACTAATACGGAGAATAAAGATTACTATTTCATTACTACTTTTGCAACTCTATCATTAACTTTAACAATAAGAATCCCTTTTTCCGATAAAGCTATTTCGTTCATTCCTTCCATAGCAACGGATTGATGCAATCTTTGACCTATAGTATTGTAAACCTCAACTTTTTCACCTACTGTAGCAGTAAAATATATTTTACCGTCTGCTGCTGTAGCAGATAATTTTTCAATTTGTGTTGAGAATATTCCGGAAATTACATGTGATGAATTTGACGGATTGGGAGTTACAACGTTGAAGTCGTTTCCAATGTTACGTGTATATGAATAGTGATTTACATTAAGAATACGTGCTGCAGAAGTAGAGCTTGTAACTGCATCCATTGGAGTATTCCACACAGGTTTAGCGCTTGAACCATAAGGCACATAATCTTTGAAATAACTATTTTCAATAATGGTAGTTATGTTACTAATTGTTTGTGCAGCACTTGTTGTATACAATATTACTTTACCTGCTGTGGTAGCTAAAGCTATGCTTGATATTGCATCCGGAGTTGGAAGTTCTTCACTTCCACTCTGACCGGCTGCACACTGAATTAAGTAGTGGGCTCTTGCCGGAATAATTGAGTTTTCAGGGAAAACAAAAGTGTTACTTGAAGTCGCAGTTCCTGTAGCTACAGATGAATAATATTGGATACTCCATCCACTTATATTAACTGCCTCTTGTGTGTTGTTAAACAGTTCTATGAAGTCATTTTTCAGAGTAGAACCACTGCTTCCTCCTCCGCCATATACCTCTGTTATAATTACATCAGGAGTTCCCGGATTTTGATTAACTTCTGCCAAAGTGAAAGAAACAACATTGTTTGATTCTACAATATCAGCAGCCTTTTTATAAATTCTTGTTCCATTGCGTAATACAAACTCATAAACATTTACTTTCTTTGTTCCGGGAAACGGGTCGCCATCAAGAGATGGTACACTTGCTATTTCATCGGCTTCCATTATATCTAGTCCCATTTTATTAGGATTATTATTAGGGGAATTGCTTTGCCAATCCTGATAACTGAAATTAACACGATAAATTAGCATTCCGTGTCCTGGCAGATATTCATCCCAACCTGTATTTTGTCTGTTTTCCAGCATGAAAAATTCTCTTGGGAACGGATTGTTTGGGTTGAGATTGTGTGTTGAAGTTGATGATAATAAGTAAGCTTCATTACTTGTTAGTAATGGGTTCAGAGATAGCTCTTGTGTTGTATTGACAAGTGTTGGAGTCAAGAAACCTAAACTAAAACGTTCGAAAGCGTTGTATGTAGGAGGAGTTCTGCCTTGATTAAGATATGGACCGGCATCCATTACATCCCAAAAAGACAATGTGTGATGATTTGCTCCATTTGTTGCATAAAAATCGGGTAACCCAAGTACGTGACCAAACTCATGAACAAAAGTTCCGATACCACACATATCTCCTCCATTATTCCCTTTTAATTCAGAAGTACAGGCATAATCATTCAATTGTTTTCCATCAAATGTTATTGATGCCACGGTACCGTTATAATTTGCTCCGGGTACTATTCTCCATCTGTGTGGCCAAACCGTATCGTCACCTCCTCCTTCAGCTTCATTGTATCCGGCATAGTAGATAAATACATTATCAAGCTCGCCGTCATTATCTGTGTCATATACCGAAAAATCTACACCGTTATTATCTGCTGCGGCACAGGCATCTACAATCATTTGAACAGCGTTTCTATCATTTCCGAAAGCATCATTTTCTCCATAATAAGCCATCGTTTGTGGAAGCGTATAAGGTCCTACTACATCGAATGAAGGAGTGAATACTCCATTTGATGCATCACGAAAATAATCGGCAGCCGAACCTGTTCCGCCATTCGCACTATAGTTGTTCTCATTCAGTAAATTAGTAAATGCCTGATTCGTGTTGGGAACGATAAAGTTAACATCAGAGAATGATACTAAAATTACTAATGAGCGAGGTGAGCCTTGCAATGGAAATCTTGACGAATTATCGGAATCTTTAATTTGTCTTTTTTCACGCATCATTTTATTTGTTTCACTAAAGTCAGGGTATTTTGTGAAATTGGCAATTTTAGAAATTTCTGATGCTGACCTCTTTTGAACATCGGTTGCTTTTATTCCGGTGTCAACTATTTCTCCTTTTTCATTTATTCTGGCATAATTGTAAATATCGTTTTTACTTTTGGTTATCAAATAACCATCTTCCGTTAGAAAATAGTGATGATATTCGTCGCCTTTAATCATTACAGTAATTGTTGTACCATCTGGTTGATTTACAACAAATGGAAATGGATATGCAGGAACTGCTACCATTTTGAATGTCAGAGCACTAAATAGTGCCATAAAAAAAATAGATAACTTGTTTCTTTTCATTGATTAAAAAATTTTGTTATTTTGTTAGTGTATAAATTAAATATTGCCTGTGTGGTGAAAGATGTTTTAATAGAGAGAAGTATCAGGATAGATAAATGTTGTTTGTATCAATAGTTCGTAAAATATTTATTTAGAGTACCTGCAATCAAACGGTTATATATTATTCCCCGATACGGCATTCGTATGAATTTCAGCACTTTAGAATATTTTTTTTAATTACCGAACTATGTTGTATTATATCTCAACATAAATAAAACCGAAACCATTACTCATCGTTTCAATTACAAATACAAAAATATAAAAATAATTTTGTTTTTCTTTCTTTTTAAAAGCCTTTTAACATAAGGTAGATTCAACAAGCAAATGCAATTTTGTTATTTACAAAGTTATAAAAAATTTTGAATGGTTGTTTGTAATTTAGATTTTTTCTTGGTCTTCTATTGATTTTATATTGTATATCGCTAATATTCTTCATATTGAGTTCT
>JBGZFC010000069.1:0-22658 GCA_041846575.1 Bacteroidota bacterium | reverse complement strand
TGTGAGATAAAAGAGCCATGACACAAGACATGCACTTGTTCCTTCAAAAGGTTAATAGCCAAAAGCTAACATCTGAAAGAATATATTCTTCACTTTGTTCAGAATTAGCGGAAAATCGCCCTTGGGCAATGATAAAAAAAATCGAATTATTTCGCCAAGCCAAACGAGCTGTGCACAAGTTTATTTGGACTATACCGTGGCGAAAAATAGTCTAAATTTTGAATGTGAGGCTTTTCATACAGCTTTGTAAAAGAATATTAAAATGGGCTTTCGTCAAAGATTATTCAAGTTTACCGATGCTCGGGATTGAATTTTAATCATTTATCTACGCGATATAGAGATTCCGAAATACTTCGGAATAGGCAGTGACAATTGATTAAGAGTTTGGCGGATAAGCCTAAAATTAAAAACGGGCAATACTTTTCAGTACTGCCCGTTTTTTAGTGTGTTTTATTTATCAATTAACTTTTAAAATTAAATATCGTTCAAAAAGTCCTCAGTGTACTTTTTATTCAATGCAACCATTCTTATTGCGGTTACTGCTGCTTCATCACCTTTATTACCGTGTCTGCCCCCTGAACGAGCTTTTGCCTGTTCCATCGTATTTGTAGTAAGCAACCCGAAAATTACCGGAGTCTCGTAATCAAGATTTAATTGCGTGACACCGTGAGTAACACTTTCGCAAACATAGGTAAAATGAGGAGTTTCCCCTTGAATTACGCAACCCAAAATAATTACTGCGTCCAAATCTATGTTTTCTATCAGCGTTTTTGCGGCAAATGTCAATTCGAAGCTGCCCGGAACATGCTCTATAATTATATTATCTTTAGTAACACCTAATTTATCAAGCGTTGTCAATGCTCCGTCCAATAAACTGTTTGTTATTTGAGCATTCCAATCAGACACAACAATGCCGATACGAACATCGTCATCTCTGTCTATTTTGTTCAAATCGTGAGACGATAAATTTTGATACACTGTAGCCATCGTTTAATTACCTTTTTGAAGTTGTGCTGCTTGAATATATTTGTCAGCTTCTTGTGCTTCGGGAGAGTTGATGTATGTCTCTTTTATAAAAGTGAATGTTTCAATTGCTTTGTCGAAATTTTTCAAAGATAGATAAGCCAAACCTGCTTTTTTGTAGAAAATTGGGCTTAACATTTGGTCGTCAGCTTTTTTTGCAGCACTGTTGAAGTGAGAGATTGCTTTATCTGTATTTCCCATATTCATATAGATGTCACCAATTGCACCTTCAACGGCAGGAGTAATCAGTAAATCGCCACCTTTAAACTTGCTTAAATGTTCTAAAGCTTTTTCATTATTACCCAATCTGCTGTAACTGATTCCTGCATAGGCGTGAGCCAAATCGGCAGTTTTTGTACCGCTATACTCTTTAATAATTTTCTCAAACCCGATATAGTCATTTCCGTTGCCGAAGATAGCTAAAGAGTCTTGTCGGTCTTGAAAATATTTTTCACCCATGAAAATAGCATTCTGTGCTTTTTCGTTTCTTGGAGCTTTGTACAGATAGTTGTAAGCGATTATTGCACCAACTGCGATGATGATAGCTGCTAATGTAATTAGGAGAGTTTTTTGATTTTTTTCTAAAAATTTTTCAGAAGATGACAATGCTTCGTCAATATTTTCAAAACCTTTTAAGGCTTTGTCCTGATTTTGATCTTGCTTAGACATATTTATAAATATTACTTGTTAAATTTTGGGTTACAAAAGTAAGGTTTTTTGGATGATAAATAAAATATAATTCAATAAATTTTTTCATATCCTGTTGTTCACCGTTAAACTTTTACCTAAATTTGCAGTCATATATAGCGATTTAAAACAATTAATGGAAATATGAAAGCAAGAAAAATAACATTAGTATTATTATTCATAATTGCAAGTCTGGCTATAAGTAAAGCTCAACCTGTTTTCTCTACCGTGCCTGTTCAAAATGGTAAAGTGGTTTTTCAACAATATGTATATGTCGATAAAGATATGAGTGAGAGCCAAAAATACAGTGTTTTGAGCCAATGGGGAAAGAAAAAATATACCGGAAATCCTTCGCTGATAGGCATCAGATTTGATGATAAAGCGGGTAGTATGACGGTAAGTGCAAAAACAGGCTTGTCGGTGTCGGGCGCAGGCGAAAAAGTTGTTATGACATATCGTTATGATGTAGCCGTAACCAATGTGGGATGTATGTTGACGATAAGAGATGTTACTTATCAGGTTGACGGAAAAAATGTTTCAGCCGAAGAGTCTATTGCCGATTCTGCAATTGCTTCCGCAAGCGGTGTCGATAAAACATTAAATCAAAATATTCGAAACGCGACTCTATCATTCTTTAATAAATTATATGATGAATTAAAGGCGATTTATTAATATAAATATTAAGTTTGTCGCTTCATTTTTTAAGTAATGGCGGAAAATTATTTTAATTTTTTGCCAAATATTTTGGTAATAATAAATATTTTAGCTAATTTTGCGCCCCTATTGTGAGATTTTTTGATGCTGGAAATTTTACAATAAAAGGATAATTATAAATATACACTATACAATGTCTAAGATTTGTCAAATAACAGGTAAGAGAGCAATGGTTGGTAATAACGTTGCTCACTCAAATAGAAGAACAAAACGTAAATTCAACGTGAATTTGTTCAGAAAAAAATTCTATTGGGTAGAAGAAGACTGCTGGATTAGCTTAAATGTTTCGGCAGCAGGTTTACGCACTATTAACAAAATAGGGCTTGACGCTGCTTTAAAAAATGCTGCGTCTAAAGGATTTTTAAACGCATAAACCTAAGGAGGAAGTAGAAAATGTCAAAGAAAGTAAAAGGAAACAGAGTGCAAGTGATATTGGAATGTACCGAGCATAAAGAAAGCGGAATGCCCGGAACATCACGTTACATTACAACTAAAAATAGAAAAAACACAACGGAAAGACTTGAATTGAAAAAATACAATCCGATTCTTAAAAAAATGACCGTTCATAAAGAAATTAAGTAAATACAATTGAATTATGGCAAAGAAAGCAGTTGCGGGATTCCGTGATAAAACAACAACTACAGGACGTAGCCACTCTAAAGTTATTAAAATGGTTAAGTCTGAAAAAACCGGAGCTTATTCTTTTAGAGAAGAGATGGTTTTAAACGAGCAAGTACAAGATTTTTTCAAAAAATAAATCTGTTAAATATACTTAAAAGCTTCCCTGTGCCAAAACGCGGGGAAGTTTTTTATTTACTATTTGGTAGATTTGTAGTAATTTAGCGTTTGGCTTTTGTCTGTTAGCTTTTTGCATTAAAGAAATTGAGCTATTCATGATACAATTAGTAGCCAATAACTAAAAGCCAACGGCTAATAGCTAACAACTGAAAAACAAAGATACAATAATCATCATCGTTAAAAAAATATGCTTTATGGGTTTATTCAATATTTTCTCGAAAGGTAAAAAAGAGAAAGAGACATTAGATAAAGGTCTTGAAAAAACAAAAGAGAGTTTCTTTTCTAAGATAACGCGTGCGGTTGCCGGAAAATCGAAGGTGGACGATGATGTTCTCGATGATTTGGAAGAGGTGTTGGTAACATCGGACGTAGGTGTAGATACTACGCTTAAAATTATAGAAAGAATTGAGCAACGTGTTGCACGCGATAAATATGTCGGCACTGAAGAACTTACTGCCATCCTTCGCGATGAAATAGCTCAACTCCTTATCGAAAACAATACCGATGATACCGAAGATTTCCATATTCCGCAAGGTAAAAAACCGTATGTGATTATGGTTGTAGGTGTTAACGGGGTAGGAAAGACTACAACAATCGGTAAATTGGCTTATCAATTCAAACAGAAAGGGCTGTCGGTTTACTTGGGTGCTGCCGATACTTTTAGAGCAGCGGCTGTGGAGCAACTCGATATTTGGGGCGAACGTGTGGGAGTTCCGGTTGTGAAACAAAAAATGGGATCCGACCCTGCATCTGTGGCTTTTGACGCGGTAAACTCTGCCAAAGCTCGTGGAGCGGATCTGGTTATTATCGATACGGCAGGCAGATTGCACAACAAAATAAATCTGATGAACGAGCTTACGAAAATAAAGAACGTTATGGGCAAAATTGTTCCCGATGCACCGCACGAAGTTCTACTCGTTCTTGATGGCTCTACCGGACAAAACGCATTCGAACAAGCCAAACAATTTACCGCCGCAACCGAGGTCTCCGCTTTGGCAATAACTAAGTTAGACGGAACAGCAAAAGGCGGTGTAGTGATAGGTATATCAGACCAATTCAAAATTCCTGTTAAATATATCGGTTTGGGAGAGGGAATGGAAGATTTGCAACCTTTTAGAAGAAAAGAGTTTGTGGATTCGCTTTTCGGAGAATAAACAATCGGGAAAACAGATGATAAAAAACAGAGTCGATATAATTACTCTCGGCTGTTCAAAAAACTTGGTTGATTCCGAGTTATTGATGCGCCAACTTGTGGCTAACGGTTATACCGTTGAGCACGATTCGGATAATCCGAAAGGCGATATTGCCGTGATAAACACATGTGGCTTTATTGGCGATGCCAAAGAGGAGTCAATAAATATGATATTGGAGTTTGCCGAAGCAAAAAAAAAGAATCGATTGAAAAAGCTGTTTGTGATGGGATGCCTGTCGCAACGATATAAAGCAGAACTTACGGATGAGATTCCGGAAGTGGATAAATTTTACGGCAAATTCGATTGGAAAGAGTTGATTTCCGATTTGGGTAAATCCTACCACAAAGAGTTTGAATTTGAACGCACACTTTCCACTCCACCGCATTATGCCTACGTGAAAATATCGGAAGGGTGCAATCGCACTTGCTCTTACTGTTCCATTCCGTTGATAACCGGAAAATATCTGTCTCGTCCCATGGAGGAGATAGAGGAGGAGGTTAGCCTATTGGTGGTAAAAGGTGTAAAAGAGTTTCAATTTATAGCTCAAGACCTTACCTATTACGGTTTAGACCTGTATAAAACGATGAAACTGCCCGAACTTGTTGAGCGAGTTTCAGATATTAACGGTGTTGAGTGGATACGTTTGCACTACGCCTATCCCGCACACTTCCCGACCGACTTGTTGCGAGTAATTCGCGAACGCGACAATGTCTGCAAATATCTTGATATCGCCTTGCAGCATATAAGTGATAATATGCTTAAAACTATGCGGAGAAATATCACCAAACAGCAAACTATCGACCTGATTCATCGTTTTCGTGAAGAGGTGCCGGGAATTCATTTGCGTACTACAATGATGGTGGGACACCCGGGCGAAACCGAAAAAGATTTTCAGGAACTTCTTGATTTTGTGCGTGAAACCCGTTTCGAGCGACTTGGAGCCTTTCCCTACTCTCACGAGGAAGATACTTACAACGACAAGCACTATTCCGACAATATTCCGGCATCTGTAAAGCAGAAGCGAATGGACGAGTTGATGGCTGTTCAGGAGAGTATCGCTTCAGAAATTAACGTGGCAAAAGTAGGCAAAACTCTTAAGGCGATTATAGACAGGGAAGATGCCGATTATTATTTTGGTCGCACCGAGTTCGATTCGCCCGAAGTGGATGGCGAAGTGCTGATAAATAAAACAGAACCGCTTACAATTGGCGATTTTTACGAAATAGAGATAACCGATTCGATGTCGTTCGACCTGTTTGGACGAGCTAAAAAAGTTTGATAAACTTAGTATATTGTATTGTTATGAACAATAGTGAACTGATTGCCGAACTGACTAATCGTCTTCAATGGACAAACGGGCATGTATCGTTGGCATTGCAAGCTATGGCAGATACAATTTCGGACAAATTATCGGAAAACAAAATTATTGTTTTTCCAAATCTTGGTCTGTTTTGTACCGAAAAGAAAGCGGAAACTATTCATATAGATGAAGCAACCGGACAGCGATTTTTATATCCGCCTGCAATTGTTGCGTCTTTTTTCATCCATAATTCTCCCGATTTTCAGTTAATCGTCGGTGCTAACGAAAACGATAACCTGACGGATATGCTTTTGGCAAAATCGGAATTATCGAGAGAAGAAATTCATGTCTTTCTGAATGTATTACAACACATTATTACATCAGCAAACGAGTCTGATTGCGTTACGATAGACAATTTGGGAACTTTTGAAAATTTATCTTTTGTGCCTGACAATTCACTTAAAGAGTCTGTAAATAAGCCTTTTGCTCATTTTGAGGCGGTGCTTTTGCATGATGGATTTAATGTGGAAAATATAGAGAGCGTTCAGGTAAACAACGAAAAAGATGAAAAGCCTGCAGAAGAAAAATCGGAATCTAATTTGCAAAAAGCAGCCGAAGAGGCTTCAAAAGTAATTGAATACGACACTCGAGAAGAAAAATCGGATAATAAAACAACAAAACAACAAATATTTTCCACTTCCGATAAAAATAGAAGTACAAGCGGAGTTCTTTATTTTATAGCCGGAGGATTGCTTTTGGCTGCAACTGCTCTTTTGCAAAACAAAAAGAGAACCAGGTAACAGATGCCTGTTTTTTCTAAACTGCACCATTAAATTGAAAGAAGATTGTTAAAAGAATGAATTTTATAGAAGGCGAGATAATTTGCATAAAAAAACCTTTAAATTGGACATCTTTTCGGGTAGTGAACAATGTTCGAGCGAGGCTGTGCAGAAGATTAAGATTGAAGAAATTAAAAGTAGGACATGCCGGTACACTCGACCCGCTGGCATCGGGTGTAATGATTATCTGCACCGGACGAAAAACAAAGCAGATAGAGTCTTTGCAGGCACATGAAAAAGAGTATGTAGCCGAATTAACGTTGGGGGCGACAACTCCCTCTTTCGATTTGGAAACCGAAATCGATGCCCGATATCCGATTGAGCATATCAACAGGGAGATGATTGAAAAGTGCTTACTTCAGTTTAAAGGAGAGATAGAGCAGGTTCCGCCGACCTTCTCTGCAGTAAAAGTTGAGGGACGGAGAGCTTATGAATTTGCCAGAAAAAATGAAGATATTGAACTAAAACCTAAGTTATTGGTTATAGATACGATAGAACTATTGTCTGTGGATATGCCCAGAATAACCATTCGGGTGGTTTGCAGTAAAGGGACATATATCAGGGCGTTAGCCAGAGATATTGGAAAATGTTTGGATTCGGGTGCTCATCTTACCGGTTTGGTGCGAACACGGGTAGGAGAGTATTCTTTGTCCGACTGTTTGGATATTGAACAGTTGGATGAGTTTTTTGATTCTCATATCAGTAACAATACTGAAGAATAGATTTAATCATCTCTATTTTATAGAGGAATAATATCGTGATTATCAATTATTAATACATAATAATTTTATATATAGATGAAACTTTCACAATTCAAATTTAATTTACCTGATGAGTTAATTGCCAAATATCCGGCAGTACATAGAGACGAGTCGCGTCTGATGGTAGTGCATAGAAAGTCTGATAACGTTGAACATTTGGTTTTCAAAGATATTTTGAATTATTTCGATGCTAACGATTTTTTTATCTTCAACGATACAAAAGTTTTTCCTGCACGTTTGTATGGAAATAAAGAGAAGACCGGGGCAAAAATAGAGGTCTTTCTATTGCGTGAATTAAACTCGTCACAACATTTATGGGATGTTTTGGTAAATCCGGCTCGAAAAATACGTATCGGGAATAAACTATATTTCGGCGAAAATGAAGAGTTGGTGGCAGAAGTGATAGACAACACAACTTCTCGCGGACGTACACTTCGTTTTCTCTACGACGGACCATACGATGAGTTTAAAGAGTTGCTCTTTTCGATTGGCGAAACTCCGCTTCCCGAATATATGGAGCGTGAAACGGAAGAGGAAGATGCGGAAAGATACCAAAATATTTTCGCTGCAAACGAAGGTGCGGTAGTTGTTCCGGCAGCAGGTTTGCACTTTAGCCGAGAGTTGATGAAACGCATGCAGATAAAGAATATCGATTATGGTTTTCTCACTCTGCACAACGGCTTGGGAGCATATAGAGATATTGATGTGGAAGATTTAACCAAGCACAAAATAGACTCGGAACAGATGATAGTACCTGAGGAGCTTTGTGAAAAAGTAAATAAAGCGAAAGACAACGGCAACAAAATTTGTGCGGTTGGTACTTCTGTTTTGAGAGCTATCGAGACTACCATCAGTACCGACGGTCATATCAAACCGAAAAGCGGATGGACAAACAAATTTATATTCCCGCCATACGATTTTGTGCTTCCCGATGCATTGATTTCAAACTTTCATCTGCCTTGTTCGCCGCTACTGATGATGACCTCCGCCTTTGGAGGATACGAAAAGATTATGAATGCATACGAGTTGGCAATACAGGAAAAATACAAATTTGCCGCCTATGGCGATGCGCTTCTGATTATTGACTAAAAAAACAGTCTGAATGCATGCGAGAAGAGTTTTTTTAGCACTTGGCTCAAACTTAGGCGATAAGCAAAAGAATATAGCGACAGCTTATGAAAATATAGAGAAGAAGATAGGGAATATTGTATCCCTGTCTTCTTTGTATATTACAACACCCGAAGGATTCGACTCGGAAAATATGTTTGTAAACTCGGTATGTGAAGTGCAAACCGAGCTAAATGTAACCGAAATACTTATAATAACCCGGCAAATTGAGAAAAAGATAGGCAGAACATCTAAAAGCAAAAATCTTCAATATTCCGACCGTGTAATAGATATCGATTTGTTGTTAGCCGATAATCTGATAATAGACACTCCCGAACTGTCTATCCCGCATCCTCGTATGCATAAGAGAGATTTTGTACTTGTTCCGCTATGCGAAATTGCACCGGAAGTGGTTCATCCGGTATTAAAGAAAAAAATATCGGAGTTGTTGGAGGATTTGAGGAGTAACTTATAGGACTTATTAATAGAGATCTTTTGGGGATAATATCATCTCCTGTACTGTTTCCCTTTCTTTTAGGACTTTCTAAAACGACTTTCGTTTTGAAGCCTGAACCGTAACTTTTTCTCTTGACCATGACAACAAAACTAATACTTTTTTTAATAATACTTGTTGTCTAAGATTTGGGGGTAATTATAAAAAAAAAGAGCCGGTCCTCCTATGCAAGGACTGACCCTTTCTTTGCTTATGAAAAAAATAATATTTTATCTCTTCACTACCTTTCCTACTCTATTGCCCACACGTACCATATACGTACCTGCCGAGAGGTGGGCGATGTTGAGCGTGGTTTTCCCTGCGGTGGCGGTGGCGGTAAGCAGCGTGCGGCCGGTGAGGTCGGTGAGGGTGATAACCGCTCCGGTGGCTTCCGTCTCTACGGTGAGTATATCGGTGGCGGGGTTCGGATATACCGAGAGTAGCACGGAGGTAACCTCCGCAATACCGGCGGTAGGGCACACATACGTACCTGTGGTGGCGGGTATCTCATCTCCACCGCCTTGCCAATAACGCACATGCCAGTTTTTACCCGTTGCTATCTGCGAGTTGGTTGCCATAAAGTCGGCATATCCCGCATCGGAAGCATTATAGAGCGGATAGAACCGGGCATCGTCGGCGGCGGTGCGGGCAGCGAACACATAATGTTGTCGTTGAACGTCTGTGTGGTAAAGGGGTTGCCATAGCACCACAACACTGTCAGCGCCGTGTTTTGGGTTACATCGAGAGCGGTTAATTGGTTGCCATAGCAACACAACCTTGTCAGCGCCGTGTTGTGGCTTACATCGAGCGAGGTTAATTGATTGCCTGCGCAATGCAACTGTGTCAGCGCCGTGTTTTGGCTTACATCGAGGGCGGTGAGATTAGCTCCTAGCTCCGTTGTCACTGCAACCGAACCCGGTAACATCGCCGTAGACAGTCATGGTACCGGCTCCGACGATGAAGTAACAGGTTATCCACAACTCATTTATGGTCATGGTCTGCTCGTAGGAGCCGCTTACAATCTTTACGGGCGTATCGGCAGTCGCTGCCGCAAAGCCGAGCCCTATTAGCCCCCCTGCTGCACGGTGAGGGTGATATACCGGCTCATGTTTACTGTTTGTGCCGTTGCCGCCATGGTGGCAAACAGCGTGAGCACTAAGAGTGCTGCTGTTTTTCTTATTACTTTAAACATAGTATTAAAAATTTTATTGATTAATGATTAAGTTACTTGTTTTTTACCCCTCCGCCCCTCCCCCTCCGCAAAAAGGAGAGAGGGGGTGAGGTTGGGTGTGTAGGATTAATTAAATAGTGTCTTCGCTGTTATCGGTCTCTTTTTTCTTAGCCGAGGAGCGTTGTTTTTGCGTTCCGATAGCCTCATCGACAATCTGGTTTATGTTGTCGATAAGGTTTTTGTAGGGCGCCTCGCCGTCGATAAGGGCAAGGGCGTTGATACGTTCGCACAGTGCGGAGAGTGCCCGTTGCAGCTCGTCGCGCGTGGTGCGTGTTTTGCCGGTCTCTACCACCGCCTCCATAGCGGTGCGGTCGGCCATTATTGTCTCTACCTCTTTGTTCGCTGTGGCTATCAGCTCCACCCAGGGAGCGGCAGCGATAGCCTCGACGTCGTTTTTGGTCGTCGCAGCGTTTAGCTCTTGCAGCAGGTTTGTGGTAACGGCGGTCTGCTCCTTCAGCCCGAGGCTCTGTATTCCTTTGCCGTACTTCTCCACGATAAGGCTTATCCGTTTGGCAGCCTCCCGCTTGTCGCTATCGGGCGAGAGTGTCATGGCACGGAGGTAGGCGTTGAGCGCCACTGTTGCCTCGTCGCGACGGCTGTCGGCCTCGAGCAGGGGCTGGGTCAGCCCTGTTTTGCGGGCGGGCTTGGTAGCCTCGTCGAACGCCGCAAAGGCGGGTTGGTAGTGCTTCTCGTAGGCTTCTTCGAGCCTCAAAGCCGTTAGGTCTTCCTTTTGCAAAAGGGTGTCGATACGGGAGTTTATATGGAAGAACTCCATTGTGCGTAGGCGTTCTAATGATGTTCTTTTAATCATACTGCTTCTGTTTTTATGGATTAATATATGCGATAATTATCTGTAAGTACAAGTTGTAAGTCGTGTCGTATGGTACGATAATGCTCCCATGCAGGTCAAGTGCCTTGTCGCACGGTGCGATAATGCTCCAAAGGGGGGCGGAAGCCCTGTCGTACGATGCGGTAGCCTCTGACGATTTGTAAAAACGGGTGGGGGTATAGTTTTTTTGTCTTCATACCACTTGATAGGTTGTTTACGGTGGCAAAGGTAATGCTTTTTTTGACATACAAAACTTTTTTAGTTTAATCGTTGATCTGTTTAATTGTTTAATCGTTTAATCGTTGTTTAAACGACCAAACGTTTAGTACGCGTAGAGCGGCGTAAGCGTCAGGCTTGGGGTAACCCACAGGACGCAGGGAGCGTTAAAAACGATATCCGATTCATTCGTACGGATATGGTTTTGATTTTTGGATAATGATTTGAGCGAATAAATATATATCGTTTTATTGCTGTCCGAAAAAATGATTACTTTTGGGCATTGTTTGATTGCGTTTTGGTGGGACAAAGCAAAATTAAACAAGAGGGCTGAACTTCTATATGAAATCAGCCCTGTTTTTTTAACCAAACCAAAAAGTTTTATCGGACAGCAATAATTATGAATATACAAGGATAATAATTTTAGGTAATATATCCGATAATCATCAATAAATTGTGATATTTATACGTCGGGTTAATAGTAAACAAGTTTACAAGCAAATAAACTTTCCGTACTAATTGAGCATTACTCATTGCTCATTGTTAATTGAACAATGGTAAATCCCCATTTCTTAGGCTTTGAGTCGGGTTTGATTAAATACTTATCCAATGGTAGTTCGCCCCAACTGTTATTTCCGCCTATACCCATCATTTCGTAATCGATAAACAGATCAACAATATCAGATGCGATATAATCGTTGAGATGCTTGTTGCGCGGCAAATCATTCACGGGGTCATCATTATGCAACGATTCGCCGTTTGTAATGGTTTCCAACAGATAGTTTGAAACATTAAACTGAAACAGACTGTCGGCGACGAACAGCAATCCTTCGCCATTTTCTTGTGAAAGAGCCAGCCAGCGAGTGTCGGTGTGATGTCCGTTCTCTTGCGGAAGAACGTATTTAGTAACCATTGCGCTGATAGGAGATGAATATCTGTCGATAAAAGTGCTCGTTTTTCTGTCCCGATAATTCTCCCGTGGTCCGCGACCGAGATATTCTGCTTGAGTAATATGCGACGGCATTTGCATACGCAATCCAAGACGAGGAATCAGTTTTGTCTCGGATTCGGATGCTAAAACAGTGTTTTCTACATGAATCGTTCCGTTTTCGTCAATCGTGTATTTTATATTCCAAGAGGTGTTTACATTGGGATATTCGTAATGTACGGTTATTTTTGTCAAATTCGAATTGTCAACAGTGATTTTTGCTGCTTTCAACTCTTTGTAGCTTGCCTCTTTCCACTCTTTCAGACGTTTGGGCAGTCCGGCTCCGTAATCGTTGTCGATAGGTGCACGCCAGAAGAACGGACGTAATCCGAAACTATTGTTTACATACTCCGTGTTATTTACCATATAGGAAGTCATGATACCGGAATTTTTATCGAAAATGATAGAGAAGTTTTTTCCGGAAACATATATTTTGTTAAAATCTTCTTTTACGGCAGATTTTTTTGTGGTGAGATAGTTTTTTGCCGATAAATTGTTATTGATAAATTGTTCTCTTGCAACAATCCATCCGGCAGGTATCAATCGGTCAGTTTCTCGTTGTTTGGCTTCGAAAACTATACTCAAAAGGGAATAGTTGTCGTTTTGCAACTTAAAATCTGGAATTTGAACTCTCTTTGTCTTTTGTGGTTCAATATTCACATCGAATGTGCCCGATACTATCTCTTTACCATTCGATTTTATTATGTATTTGAAATCGTATTGACTGACATCAACAAAGAAATTCTCATTATAAATCTCGACCTGTCCGTTTTCCCAATTGAAATTTTTAAAATGGATATTTTGATATACTTTTCTAACCTCTTCGGTTTGAGGCTTTATCGTTCTGTCGGGGAATATTAAACCGTTTATACAGAAGTTGCCTGCCGATGGAGTTCCGTTTTCGCCAAAATCTGCACCGTATGCCCAATATTTTCGTCCGTTTTTATCGGTTTGAGCCAATCCCTGATCTACCCAATCCCAGATGCAACCACCTTGCAAAAGAGGATATTCACGTATTAAATCCCAGTAGTCAATCAAATTGCCGACACTATTGCCCATTGCGTGAGCATATTCGCACAGAATAAGAGGTCGGGTTACGCTTGTGCTTTTGGCATATTTTTCTATCTGATCGGGGCGATGATACATAGGGCAATAAATGTCGGTATTCCATTGCAGATAAGCGTTTGAGTATTGTACGGGTCGCGAATTGTCTCGCTGTTTAATCCAATTGTAGGTATTATAAAAATTGTAACCGTTACCCGCTTCATTTGCAAGCGACCAAGTGATAACGCAAGCGTGATTTTTGTCTCGTTCAACCATTCCCACAGTGCGAAATATATGGCTGTCCAAAAAAGCCGGATTGTTTGCCAAAGTGCCGCCAACATTCATATCTTCGCCCATGCCGTGGCTCTCTATATTAGCTTCGTTTATTACATAAATTCCATATTCGTCGGCTAATTTATAAAACAGCTCAGGTTGTGGGTAGTGACTTGTTCGAGCAGTGTTTATATTGTATTTTCTGAAAAGTTCGAAATCTTTTCGCATCAACTCTTCGCTTACGTAGTGTCCGGTGTATTCGTCGTGCTCGTGAATGTTTACACCTTTTATTAAAACCGGCTGTCCGTTTATCAAAAACTGTTTGTCTTTTATTTCAACCGTTCTAAAACCGATTTTTATGGACGTTGCATCTTCTGTTTTACCCTTTTTGTTTTTGAGTTCTATAGCCAAAGTATATAAATTGGGAGATTCTGCCGTCCAAGTACTTACATTCGCAATCTCTTTTTTGAAAGTAATCGATTTTTTGTTGTTTAGCGGCTTTGTTTCTTCGCTGACAATGTTACCGAAAGAGTCGTACAGATAGTATCCGATTCGGTAACTGTCTTTAGCGTCTTCTGGATAAGCTATATCTACGTTTAGCTCAAAAAGTCCGTTTTTATAAGAACCGTCAAGTGGCGTTTTGGCAAATATATCAGAGATATGTGCTTTGGGCAGAGTATATACATAAACATCTCTTTCCAATCCTGATATTCGCCAGAAATCTTGACACTCGAAATATGCGCCGTCGCTCCAGCGATGAATTTGTATTGCTAAAATATTTTTACCTGTTTTGGCATAATTTGTTATATCGAATTGAGCAGGAAGTTTGCTGTCTTTACTCATTCCGATAAATTGACCGTTCAGATAGTAATAAGCCGCACCTTTAGTGCTTTCGGAACAGAAAATAATGTTTTTGCCGTTCCAATCGGAAGGAATTACAAACTCTTTGCGATAAGTGCCCGTGGGATTGAACTCTTCGGGAACGAGTGGCGGATTTGGTCTGTCCCAATACGGCGGATTGCCCGGAGATGTAAATTCGTATGTGGCATTTACATATATAGGAGTTCCAAAGCCTTGTGTTTCCCAATTGCCCGGAACTTTTATGTCGTTCCAATGTGCATCATTGAATGTCGCTTTGTAAAATTCGTCCATCGGACGATTTCTGAAATTGTCGGTATATGAAAATTTCCAAATGCCGTTTAATGAAATTACTTCACTGCCTTTGGAACTGTATTTTGCATCAATTGCTTCGTTGATACTCTTATATGAGTAAAAGGTGGCTTTTGCCGGTAGTTTATTGATATGTGTAAGATACGGATTTGTAATTTCTGCATATCTGTTTTCCTGATTTTGAGAAAACAGGCAGTTTGTAGCCAACGCAATAAAAATGGCAATGAGAATATTATATTTCATAACTATTAAACATTAATCCAACGAGTTATAACACCGAAAATGTTGTCTTTTTCTTTTTTATCTTCTATTTTCTGAGGAGCAAACACTTTCAATCCTTTTGGAAAGATTTGCACGTCGATTTTATTATCTGTTTCTATCGGTTCGCCATCCACATGCATAATACCTTTTCTGTTTCTTTTGATGGTTATTTTGCTTGTTAAGAAAGTTGTCATTTTGCTGTTTTTGTCGATATTTTTTGTAAACAACTGCAAGGTTGTGTGAGGCACTTCATTAGCATTTAGCGGTTTAAGTATGGAGACGTTCATTTTGCCATCTTCCATATCTGCCCCCGGAGCAATGTAAACTTCGTTTCCGTACTGCGATGCATTGGCACAATTAACCAAAAAAGCGCGTT
Source organism: Bacteroidota bacterium (assembly GCA_041846575.1). Taxonomy (GTDB): domain Bacteria; phylum Bacteroidota; class Bacteroidia; order Bacteroidales; family Dysgonomonadaceae; genus JBGZFC01. Next base: position 7,355 of record JBGZFC010000069.1, on the reverse strand, counting down.
CTTTTATAACTCCTCCGTCATAAATCAGCTCATAATCTTCCGGCTTAAATTCGATAACCCCTTCCATAATATTGCGAACATATCCCAGAGGTCCTCTCTTTTTCTCGTCGGCAAATTTGTCGCTGATAAATGCATCGAATCCAACACCGCACGTACAAAAGAAGATATTGCCGTTTGCCGAACCGTAATCGATGGTTCGAGTATTGCCTTGTAATATGATTTGAATGGCTTTTTCTGACTCTAATGGAATATTTAAATCTCTGGCTAAGCCGTTTCCCGAACCGAAAGGAATAATACCTAATATCGCATCTGTATTAACCAAAACTTTAGCTACTTCGTTAACTGTACCATCTCCTCCGGCTGTAAGAATATATTTAAAACCGTTATCAAGAGCATCTTTTGCAATTTCCGTTGCATGGTTTGGATAGCCTGTTATACGAAATACTACGTCAAATTTTTTTTGGTCAAAAACTTTGGCAACCTCTTCCGGAATATTTTTTTTTGATTCGGTTCCCGATACCGGATTTATTATTACACAGACTTTCGTTTTCGTCATATATTTCGATGTTTTCCACAAAAATAGTACAAATAAATTATCCTATAGCAATTTAACAATCTATTATTTGTTCTTTTGTGCAATGTTTGTACTTTTGCAGGTTTAAAATTGGAACAGCTTTTGGTGAAATTATCTATTTCGCAGACAAATTTAATGTGTTCCGATTTCAAAAAGTGAACATACTATTTACATTTTTATTCATTGCGAAATAACTGATATTTATATGCAAGAAGGATTTATAATCATTGTTTTAGCTCTATACTTTTTGCTTCTGATGCTCATCTCTTTTTTGTCGGGAAAGAAAAAGATTGATAACGACACCTTTTTCCGAGCCAACAAATCTTCCAAATGGTACATAGTTGCCTTTGCAATGATTGGTACTTCAATTTCGGGTGTAACATTCGTCTCTGTGCCGGGAATGGTTCGCAATCTTGATATGACTTACATGCAGATGGTTATAGGCTTCTTCTTCGGATATTTGGTTATTGCATACGTGTTGCTGCCTTTGTATTATAAGCTGAATCTGACCACTATTTACGGTTATCTTGAACAGCGTTACGGCAGAAAATCGTATAAAACGGGGGCGTGGTTTTTCCTGATTTCCAAAATTGTGGGAGCAGCGGCTCGCCTCTATTTGGCAGCATTTATTTTGCAACGGCTTGTGTTTGATAATTGGGGTGTCCCATTCGTGGTTACCGTTGTAGCAATAATTCTCACTATATGGCTTTACAGTCATCGTAGCGGAATAAAAACAATAATCTGGACAGATTGGGTTCAGACATTGCTCTTTATAATGGCGTTGGTTCTTTTTTTGTGGAAAATTACCGATAAACTCGACATTAATTTTGTGGAAACATTGACCGTTATTAAAGATAGTCCGCATTCGCGGATATTTGTTTTTGATGATTGGGCAAGCACGCAAAACTTTTTCAAACAGTTTTTTAGTGGTATGTTCATTACTATTGTGATGACAGGTCTCGACCAAGACCAAATGCAGAAAAATTTGACAATCAGAACCTTGAAGGATGCACAAAAAAACGTTGTCTCTTACGGATTTGCATTTACACCCATAAATCTTCTTTTTCTTTCGTTGGGCGTTTTGCTGCTATATTATGCACAACAAACCGGAATTGAACTGCCTGCTATATCCGATGATATTTTGCCTTATATTGCCAGCAATTATTTAGGTCTTACTGTTTTGGCAGTATTTGTGGTAGGAGTGATGGCAGCCGCATTTTCGAGTGCCGACTCTGCGCTTACGGCTCTTACTACTTCTTTCTGTATAGATATACTTGATATGAAAGCCGCAAACAACGATAAGGGCTTGGAAAAGCGTAATATTAGAGTTCGCCGTATAGTGCACGTGGTTATCTCGGCAGTTTTTGTGGTTATCATTCTGCTTATAAAAGTTATTGGCTCTGACAGTATTATCAATGCAATATATAAACTTGCATCATATACTTACGGACCTCTGTTAGGGCTGTATTTCTGCGGATTGTTTACAAAATTGAAGCCGAGAGATAACTTTGTGCCGTACGTGGCTTTTGTCGCACCGATTATTTGTTTTATTTTTGAAATTCTTATGAAAACCCATTTCGGCTACTCTGTGGGGTACGAACTGTTGTTAATTAACGCAGCAATTACCGGAGTAGGATTATGGATTTTGAGCAAACCGGAAAAGAATAAATTGAAACCAACACTTTTAAAGCAATGATTATTAAAACAGCCGAATTTGTAGTTAGTAGTCCCGATTATAAACGTTGTCCGCAAGACGGAAAGCCCGAATATGCTTTTATCGGTCGTTCCAATGTGGGTAAATCGTCGTTAATCAATATGCTGACCAATAAAAAGGGATTGGCTATGACCTCTGCCACACCGGGCAAAACCATGCTGATAAATCATTTTCTAATCAATGATGAGTGGTATTTAGTCGATTTGCCCGGATATGGCTATGCCCGACGCGGAAAAGAAAATAGAGAGCAGTTGCGGGTACTTATCGAAAGTTACATATTGAATCGGGAGTTGTTGACTTCGCTTTTTGTTTTGATTGATTGCCGGCACGAGCCGCAGAAAATCGACCTTGAATTTATGGAGTGGCTGGGCGAAAACGGAGTACCATTCTCTATCGTTTTTACCAAAGTCGATAAATTGGGGTCGGGGCGATTGAGTATGAATATCGAAGCGTACAAAGAGAAGTTGTTTGAAACTTGGGAAGAACTTCCTCCGCTTTTTGTTACATCTTCCGAAAAAAAACAGGGCAGAGAAGAGTTGCTCAATTATATTGATACCGTTAATAATTCGTTGTAACGGATTGTGCCGATTTAATTCGCTTTCAATTATGCTTTATCTCAGGAAGAATATACTTTTTCTATTTGTTGCCATTTTTTCGTTAGCTAACGTTGTGGCACAAAACACTATTACACCACAAAATACAATTGAAATAGAGCCTGACGATAGCGAAGATATTATTATCCAAAAATCGGCAAATGTAGTTCCTGCAAAAAATCAGTTTGAAGCTCTGCAAAACGAATTTATAGCTTTCATACATTTCGGTATTAACACTTTTACCCGAATGGAGTGGGGAAACGGTAATGAGAGTCCCGATATTTTCGATTTGAAGGAGTTGGATACCGACCGGTGGTGTCGTGTTATAAAAGATGCCGGAATGAAAATGGTTATTCTTACCGTGAAGCATCACGATGGTTTTGTGCTTTGGCAAAGTCGATATACGAAACATGGTGTGATGTCTTCAAGTTTTCAGAACGGTAAAGGCGATATACTTAAAAGTTTGTCGGAATCATGTAAAAAGTTCGGTTTAAAGTTGGGAGTATATCTTTCGCCTGTCGACCTGTATCAAATTGAGAATCCGGACGGACTTTACGGCAATTTGAGTGAATATACAAAACGCACCATCCCGCGTGCAGTTTCCGGTCGTCCGTTTGAAAACAAAACCACTTTCGAGTTTGAAGTTGATGACTACAACGAATATTTTCTGAATCAACTTTTTGAAATCCTGACCGAGTACGGCGAGATTCACGAAGTATGGTTCGATGGTGCGCATCCGAAAACCAAAGGCGGACAGAGATATAACTATTCTGCATGGACGAAGTTGATACGAACATTAGCCCCACGAGCCGTGATTTTCGGGAGAGAAGATATACGTTGGTGCGGTAATGAATCGGGAGCAACCCGAAAAACCGAGTGGAATGTTATTCCATATCAGTTCAGTCCACATTCGTTGTCAACTTTTCCCGATATGACCAACGATGATTTAGGTTCACGCTCAAAACTTTACAATGCGAAATATCTGCATTATCAGCAAGCCGAAACCAATACTTCAATTCGCGAAGGTTGGTTTTATAGAGATGATACCTATCAAAAGGTGCGTAGTGCCGATGATGTTTTTGATATTTATGAGCGTGCAGTGGGCGGAAATTCAACCTTTTTGCTGAATATACCGCCAAATCGTGAAGGCAGATTTTCGTCGCAAGATGTGGCAGTTTTGGAAGAGACAGGCAGGCGAATCAGAGAAACATACGGAATAAATCTGTTTGCCGAAACCAAAGGTAAGAAGGAACTGCTCGACGGCAACTTAAACAGCTACTATTTGCTTGAGGATGGAGAAAATGAAATCGTAATTGAGATGCCTAATTCGCAGAAAATAAACAGAATAGTTTTGCAAGAAGCTGTCGATACACATGGCGAACGAATTGAAAAACACGCTGTTGATGCTTGGCTGAACAATGAATGGGTAGAAGTGTCAACTGCAACAAACGTTGGATATAAACGTATCCTTCGTTTTCCCGAAATCACAACCGATAAAATCCGAATCAGAATTATAGAATCTCGTCTAAATCCTGCAATAAGCACAGTCTCGGCACACTACTATCGTACTCGTCCGCCACGTTTGGAGTTTTTACGAGATAAAGAAGGTATGGTAACTATTTCGCCCAAGAAAGCAGAATTTAATTGGAAACCGCATGGCGAAAACAGTATCGAAAACCTGTATCAAAACTATGAAATATTCTATACTACGGATGGCTCTGAACCAACCCGAAACTCGCATAAATACATCAATCCAATCAAAGTTGAAAACAATGAACTCAGAGCTGTGGCAATTAGCAGCGAAATGCAAGGAGATGTCTTTCGGGAATATTTTGGTATTTTGAAAAACAGTTGGAAGGTGATAAGTGTAAGCAGCAACAAACCCGATAATGATGCAGGTTTATCATTCGATGCCAATCCCGAAACATTTTGGCAATCCGAAACCGCTGATTTACCACATACAATTGTTATCGACTTGGGAGCAAAACAGACAATAAGTGCTATGTTATACACACCGCCAAAATCGGAAAAACCCGACGGAATGATGGCTAAGGGCGATATACAAATAAGTGATGACTGTGAAGAGTGGAAAACCGTAGAGGGTTTTGAGTTTGGAAATCTTGTAAATGACCCTACTCGCCGGATGCATCAATTCAGCAACGCCGTTTCAACTCGCTATGTGCGTATTGTTGTGTGTAAGATAGAGGGTGAGAATAATTTTGTAAGAGTTGGGGAGTTGGATTTTTGGTAGTTTCTGAGTTACGTGTTACGGAATGTTGTGTAATTGATACATTAATGTTGCGTTCTTAGCGCTACTTTTTGCGAGTTTTGCATGAACCTGAATAGATAAAACTAAACGTTGATAACAAAAATATATACGTCTCCGCAACTGACTACAAAATTCCATTTACCACACAAAACTTATTCCGGATTTATATTTTTTGGGGTGGCTAATCGTAGAAACGTGGCATGTGGTGTTTTTATAAATAAGGAACAAATCATTTTAAAGTAAAATGAAAAATGTTTATCGGATAACAATAATTTAGAATAGAATAATAAATTGTTTCTCTTTATACACAAATATGCAAAGAAAGCTTTAGGAATTATGAGGTTACTCTCCTAACACTTTACACATCATATCACGAAAGAATCTGGAAAGTTGGTAAAAGTAATGAAATATTATATCATGATAAAAAATTATTACTTACAATCTTTCTTTAAAAGATCTATTATTTCCTGCATATTACTTATTTGCTGTTCGTATGAAGCTAATAGTTTTCCTAAGGTCTCTCTATTTTCATGATACAGATTTTGAACCTGTTGATGTCCTATTGAATTATCCTTTAAATTTTGGTTAAATATATTTTGAGGAGATACTTCAAAGAAACTATATATCGGTTTATCTAAAATCTGTGCTATTTGTATTAATCTCTCCACACTTAATCTACTTTCATTATTTTCCAAATTGGTATATGCTCCTTGACTAATACCAAGTTCCATTGCCATATTTTCGTGAGAATAACCTTTATCCTTACGAGCATCCCTGATTTTTATTAACACTTTTTCTATCGCTTCCATATTCTTTTTTTATTTGTAAATATAATAAAATATCTCAAAAAACTAATTATTTATTTAAAAAACTGATGACTTTGCTTTGGCTTATTTCTTTACTTTGCAAAGGTAAAAATAAAATTAACATAAACTTTTTTTGTATGATAAAATCTTATCTACTTATAACATTTTTATGTTTAGCAGCATTTACTTTAAATGCCCAAAACATGAAACTAGGGGGAAATCAGGGAAATAAACAAGATGAAGGAGAAATAATTGATTTTGGTAAAGAACAAACCCTAAAAGAGCAAGTTGACGAAACGTGCTTGGATGTAGCTAATAGACTAATGTCTTGTTGCTCTAAGTTTGGAGGTAATTATCTAAAAGCTGAGGTTAACTATTCCGAATGTAGATACAATTCTACTACAGAAGTTTTTACAATTCCTATGACAGCGCATTGGTATGGATCTCTTACAGGAATACATTATTGGATCAAGGGAAAACTTTTAATAGCCCCAGATGGTAGTAAAAAGTGGATTAAAATAAGTGATAGTGGAGGGTTCTCTCCGGGATGTAGTAAGAACTGTATTCAATAGAAAAATGAGATTACCAATATTTGCTTTAATACTCGCTTTATTTAATCTATATCAGACCCCAGCTATATGCGAACGTTTTGATAAAAAAGAAATATCCAAGCGAGTTGACGAATATATATTGAAATATTCCTACAATAAGATAATCCCCAAAGAGCTTGAATTTCAAGCTCTTGTTGCTTTGTCTTATTATCCAGAGTTAAAAAATACTGTTATAAGTTTTCGTTATCAAGATATAAAAACCACAATGGAAACAAGACCTACAGTAATTTCGTCACTTATTGGTAGTGAACGAGAATATATAATTTATGTAGATAATAAACGCAAAGATAAATTTGGTATTTTACTTGATGAAGTGCCTTTTAACGCTCAAATAGGGTTGATAGGGCATGAACTCGCTCATATTAAATATTATGAATCTAAAACAAATTATGAAATTATCAAAATAGGAGTTAAGTATGGTAATGATGAGCCGTTTAAAATTGATTTTGAGAGAATGACAGACTTAATGACAATAGAACAAGGGCTTGGGTTTCAACTATATGATTGGGCTTACTATGTACTCAATAGTTCAACGGCCGACGAAAGCTATAAAGAATATAAAAAAAAATTCTATTTGACACCAAAAGAAATAAAAAATCAAATGAATAAAAACTCAAAATACAAAATGAAAAACAGGAAACGTATAGAGGTAGATTCAACAAGCAAATGCAATTTTGTTATTTACAAAGTTATAAAAAATTTTGAATGGTTGTTTGTAATTTAGATTTTTTCTTGGTCTTCTATTGATTTTATATTGTATATCGCTAATATTCTTCATATTGAATTCT
>JBGZFC010000068.1:0-28740 GCA_041846575.1 Bacteroidota bacterium | reverse complement strand
TTATTTATTTTATTATTATTTAATTTTTTAGAACATGAAAAGATTAGTAAACTTTCTATTAGTTGCAGCCATAGCCTTAGGTTTCGTGGCTTGTAACAACGAAGATGTTCCCTCTATTCAAGAAGAAGGGAACACGCATGTGGGCATAGTGCTCAATATGAATGCCGGCAACGTTCGCTCGCAAGACTACAACTATGTAGGTCAATATGTGGGTAAAGACGCTATCAAAAGCGTTGCCGTATATATCGTGGATGTAACCGAAAATGTTGTTTCAACAGGACAGTACGGACTTGGTGATTTTAACGTTAGTAATGACGGCAACAATATTACCATCACTCCTAAAAAAGCCATCAAAACAACAGCCGGTCAAAAAAGAGTGTATGCGCTTATCAACGGAACACCCGAAGTGATTGCTGAATTGGCTACCGCCAATGTTACCGACTTTGAAACTGCTTATAAAACAGCGGCGTTGAAACTGGCTAATGACTATCCTACAAATCCCAGCGTTAAATCTTCTGCAAGCAATGTAGCTAAAGTAGAAAACAACGAAGATGTTATCGTTATGACCAACGCTGCAGAATGTGTATTGAACGTTGTTGAAGGAGTAACCGAGGCAGAAGCCATGGATGCCGCTAACCCGCAAAATCGCGCGAAAATAGACGTGAAAAGGGTTGTTGCTCGTGTAATGGTTACCACCAAAGCCGATACTTATGAAGTAAAAGCTTTCGACGGCACGGTTTTAGGTACTGTAAAAGACATTACTTGGGTATTGGCACAAGGAGAAAACTCTTTCTTTATCCAACAAAATGCCGATAAAAAATCGCCCAAATACGATTGGGTGCCCGTTTTTGACCCGACAACCGATCCCAACTACTACTATCAAGCTTATCCTAACGATAACGGTTATGACTATTCAGGTCTGTTTGAAAATCATAATGACGGCACATTACACTTTGGGGGAACAATCATACCTACCAAAGCCGATTATGACAACGCGCAAGCATTAACTCAAATCACTGCAGATTTAAATGCTCAATTAAGCGGTAAATTTATCCTTCCTACAACACATGAATATGGAGCTGACGATCAAACTACCAAGTACAGAAAAGGAAATACAGCTTATGTATTGGTAAGAGCAAGATTTGTTCCCAAGACTATGGCTGACGGAACAACCTATACCGAAGGAAACGATTTCTATTTGGGTGCAAACGGTCTGTTCTACTCTACAGTTGCTAATGCACATAATCCCGCAACAGGTGGTATCGTAGGTCAAACAGTGGCAAGATATGTAAAAGGAAAAGTGCTTTATTACGCTTGGGTAAATCCCGATTTGGTACCCGGTTGGTTAAACTCTCCGGTATTGAGAAACAATATCTACCATATCCATATCACAGGTTTCAAAAACATCGGTGTTAACTGGAATCCTCTTGTACCTAATGATGACCCGAATACTCCGACAGATGATATCTACAACCCCGACCCGAAACCTGAAAATCCGGATGAACCCGATAATCCAATCGATCCGGAAGATCCGTTGACTATCCCGGAAACATGGATGAGTGTTGACATGACTGTTCTTCCTTGGAATGTTCACTCTTACCAAGTTGACTTGGGAATTTAAAAATAGAATAATTTGAGTTATAATCTCAATTCGGAGGGAGAGATTCCCTCCCCTCCGAATTGAATTTTAAATAAAAAAATAAATAAAAATAGAGGTATCAAAGAAAAGGTTATGTGCAATGCAATAGGCAACGTACAATTAACAAAGAGCCTTGAACAATAAACTTTAAACATAAAACGATAGACAATGAATTTACAAACCAAGCTTTTGATTGCGCTATTCGCGTTGGGAACAATTTTCTGGGGGTGTGACTCTCTTATATATGAAGATTTGTCAGAATGTCCCCAAGGTGTATATGTGAAGTTTTATTCGATGACCCCTTGTGCCGTGGATTCTACGTTTATCGGTCAAGTGTCTGACTTACACCTGTTCGCGTTCAACGATAAAGATATATTGGTATCCGCTACCCAACAAAAAAACGTCTCCCTTGATAAAGACTACGAAGTATTGATGCCGGTATCCGACGGATATTTCTATTTCATCGGATGGGCGGGAGTAAATGAAAACTTTACCCCGGGAACTTTTGTCGAAGGAGTAACCACCAAGAAAGAGGTAATGCTTACACTCAAATCGCAAAACAACCAAGCCGTAGCCTTAGAAAGCCATCGCGTATGGCAAGGAGTAAGTCCGGTAGTATTTTTGGAAGACCCTGCCGAAGTAGGAACTATGTATAAACATACCGCCGTGAACTTAAATGAGGTTACAAACCGCATAAACGTGGAGGTAGAACTGCACGAATCAATTATAAATGATATTACTCCTCAAGATTTCGAGATAGAAATCGTTTCGGGAAACGGGGTGATGAATATTGACGCAACCATGCCGTTAAATCAACAAGTACTTACCTATCCGTCCACGATAACATTCTCCGAGAACAGTCAAACGGCAAAATACTCGTTGATGAAACTGAGAACAGGATATAATAATACAATTACCATTAGAAATAAGAAAAAAGACGAAATTGTTTGGCAGGGAGACCTCATCGGAAGCATACTGCTAAAGAATGAAAATATAAATCTGGATTGCCAAAACGATTTCGATATAAAATTCATCATCAAAGACCAGTGTGTGGATTGTGAAACTTATATCTGCTGGGAGATTTATGTACAAGACTGGTTGGTTCACAGCTACCAGATGGAGATGGAAACTCCATAGTAATTAGCAATCAGCTAAAAGCCGACAGTCAAATACTAAATTTTCGACATCGTATTTACGATATTAATATAATGAAACATTTTGAATATGCTGAAAAATAAAATAAAATATTTCGCTTTTGTGCTACTGATGCTTGCATGGACAGGATGCGGCGACAAAATTGGCGGTGAAGACGACAAGCCCATACACAAAGAAGATGTAGTTTACCTTACGGTAAACGCAAGAGCGGCACACACGGCGGGAGAAGAATCGGTCAACACGGATGGTGAAGATTTTGAAGACCATGTACACAGTCTTGCCATGTTGGTATTTGATACTGCCTCCGGAAGTAAAATAGCCGAGTATTATACTACCAACATCACCGCGGGAGAAGCATCGTACGTTTTCACCGCAGAACTGACTCCCGGACAACGCGACTTCTATTTCGTGAGCAATCTGCTGCCCGGTATGAAAGAGTCTTTCGAAGCTCTCACTAACCGTTCGGAAATGAATGCACAAATGAATCTGCTCCGCGATTTGAAGACCGAACACTATATGGGCGCTACCGATAAAAACGGTTTCCCTATGGCTCGTGTATATCTCAATCAAGCCGTTACGGAAGGAGGAAGCATTTATCAGCCTGTACCTTTCAGACCGGTTGTGAACGGAGTAGCGGAAGATAACGTCAAACTGGTTCGTGTAGTGGCAAAACTTGAGGTAATATTTGATGATACCGATGTAAACAACGTGATAAAAGTAGAATTGGTAAACGCCAATAAACAGTTCAGTTTAGTTGAAGTGGGAACAGAACCGGCTCAATATGTGAGCGATATAGTGATGAAGAAACTTACAGGAAAGAATAACTGGCTCGCTTATATGCCGGAGGCATTTGTAGCTTCGGGTAAATGGTGGGACAATACCGGAACACCCGATAACAGACCTATAAACTATTTCCGAATCACGGCAGTAGGCGGAATAGTTTACAATATACCCATTATTACTCATGACGGAGCGATACCCGGCGGAAAATATCTGCCTTTTGCCGAAGGAAAGCTCGATAATAAGCCCGTTTATACCGTATATCGTAACCACCATTACAAATACGAAATAAAGAATCTGCCCAATCAGATAGAAATCATCTACTCAATAAGTAATTGGAACGTGGTACAAAAAGAGACTTATATGGGATACGGATACAACGTAGAGGTGGATAACGACGGTAATATCACCGTTACCAACACCATGCAAAATTGCGACCCGCACACCGTTCGTTTACGAGCAGTGAACGGAGCCTATTTCGGAAACGATACTTCTAACACTTTGGTTGAGTTCACGCAATTGGGTGACGGAGTTTCACAAACATACCGGGTAAATAAAGATAACGTGAATACCGGAGAAGTTTATTTGGAAGTTTATTATAACAAAACACCGGGTGCTGCGGGAGTAACACCGGATAAAGTTTTTACTAAAAAATAGAGAGAGTGCATTATGAAAAATAGATTGCTATATGTTACATTAATATTGAGTTTGTTGTTTATTGCATGCTCCAAAAATGATGTGCCGGATACGGCAAACAACAATCCGATAGAGATATATTTCCGTGTAATTGATTTTACCCAAAATAATACGCGCGGAACAAAAGAAGCAGGAAGTGATGCCGAACAGAAAGTGAACAATCTATACCTCTTCCTTTTCGATAATGCCGGAGCAAATCCCGAAAGGTACTATATCGAAAATGCTACATTCACCGGAGGAACATGGGATGCTGCCGCCATGAAAGTCAGACTGGATATGACACAAGTAAACGCCGGCGACAGACAGGTATATGTTATTGCCAATATCGATGCCGCTTTAAAAGCAAGCCTGGATGGCGTAACCTCTGTTGCAGCGTTACAGTCGGTTTTTAAAACAACGGCACAACCATGGTCTTCTCTGATTGCATCGCCTTTCCTGATGACCGGAAACAGAGCACACAATTTTGCACAGAATTATCAGTTGGATAATGTTCAGCTTATTCGTGCCGTTGCCAAGGTAGAGATTAACATCGAACTGAGCGATAAACTCCAGACGATACCTGCCGATGTGCAAGTCGGCGGAAATTTAGGAAATTTCAAATACAGATATGTAAATTTCGACACACGTACATACGTGGTAAAACCGGCTTCAAAACCCGACAACATTGTGAACTCCACAAACGATACATGGCCTATAATTACGGGATGGACACCGTGGGGTGCCTCGTTGAACGTAACTCCTGCCCCCGATGCCGGTACAGGTTATATTTTGAATAGTGCGAGCGGTGTAACCAGATTACAAATAATCACCTATCTCAATGAGAGAGACAACAAAGGGGCTGCCATAGAGATTGCATTGCCCGGTGTGGACGACGGAGAATTACCGCCTCCCGAATTTGGTCCCGAATTATACCGGTTGCCATTGCCCGATAAAATACAACGCAACCATTGGTACAAATATAATATACAAATTTGATAAACAGATAATATCTTGTTTATATTAGAGATAAACAACGGATAACGCGTTAATAACTGAGCATACGCCATTTTTAACAACCCAATTAATAAACTTTGGGCATAACCCGGATTTTTATAAACCAAAACAATAATGAAGAAAAATTTAACCATAAAACGATTGCAAATTTTATTTGCTTGGATATTTACCACTTCAATTATGACTTTAATGCCTTTTTATAAGGCAACTGCTCAAACCCCTCCCGTAGTTCCGGTAACGGTGGATAAATATGCAACACCTGTTATCAATCCTCTGGATACGAACAATCCTAACGCGTGGGATATAACACTTCGCATTCAGACAGGAGAAGTCCCCGAACAGACAGCCGATGTCGTAATCGTTTTTGATGCATCAAGATCGATGGAAAATATAGATCCTAATAGATTAGTACAGGCAAAGAGAGCAGCATGTCTATTTATAGACAAAATGCTTCCCGACGGAACGAATACCTTGAATGTCCGCGTGGCATTGGTCGTTTATAATTCAACCATTACAACGGCATCAGGTTTTACTAATAATGCCACCCTCCTGAAACAAAAGATAAATGCAATAACAACAGCATCGGGAACACATACACAAGGAGGATTGAAAGCAGCCAGAGATTTGCTCTCTTCGTCTAACGCTACTAACAAACATATCGTATTATTGTCGGACGGAGCAGCCCAAAAACAATATACTCTAAGAAGCAATAACACGAGTGATTATGTAAATCACACTCAAGATGATTTGGTGGCAACGATTACAGACCCTGTTCCCCAAACTAATTACTATTTTTCAAGAAGTGACCTTGCCCAAAGTAGATATGATTACAACAGTACAGTTTCCCAAAACTATGTAACAATACATAATTTTAGTCAAGGAGGTAATCGATACTATTATTTCCCTTGCAATGCGGCAATAAACGAAGCCAGATTTGCTAAAGATGCGGGATATGTAATCCATTCTATCGGATTGGATTTAGATAACGAAACGGCAAATCTGTCTCTTAAAAGAATTGCTACAACCGAAACTTATTATTATCCGGCTTCTACAGCAGAAGTGGTAACCGCTTTTGACAACATTGCTTTCAGTATAAAAACAGCCCTAACCGATGGAATAGTAGAGGACTTTGTTGCTCCCGGATTTATTATTAAGGATGTAAATCAATCAGGAGATATTACCGGCTTGGTTACTGTTTCGCAAGGAACTATCTACTATAATGCCGACAATAAGAAGGTTACATGGAATGTCGGAAAAATAGGAAAATTGTCAAGTGCGACACTTACTTATCGTATTTATGCCGATATAGACAATATCGGAACAGTAGGACAAATCAACACTACATCCCAAATCGGTCCCGATGTGGGAGGTTATGATACCAATACCATAGCAACGCTTACCTATACCAATTCCAACGGAGTTCCTAATCAACAGAAGACTTTCCCGCGTCCAACCGTGAAAGTAGGCTATGGAGTTATTAAACGGCATTATGTGATGGTAAATGCAAACGGTCAACCAATCCTTGCGGATGGAACCGTTGTCAGTTCTTTAAGTCAGGCACAGATATTGCATACGCAAGATTTCTTCTTACCCGAAGGAAGTGAACACATTGCTCCCAAATGGATAAAATTAGACAAAAATAATAATAACTTACAGAATTATTCCGTAACACCAACAGAAACATCTTTTACTTACAACGGAAAACTATATACTCTTACTACTGTTAGCGGTTCTACCCCATCCGGAGGAAATGTTGGTATTAGTTGGCAACAACCCGTTGGCAATGCCTATTTTGCTTACAAGGAGGGGCTTCCCCCGGTAGTCCCCGTAACAGTGGATAAGTATGCAACTCCCGTTGAAAATCCGTTAGATCCTGAAAATCCTAATGCCTGGGATGTAACCCTTAAAATCACTACAGGTAAAGTAACCGTACCGGTAGATGTGGTAATGGTAATTGACCAATCCTCATCGATGGGCGGAGATAATATTGCCAGATTGAAATCTGCCATAAAATCGGGGCAAGAGTTTGTGCGAAAAATGCTACCCAAAGGCACTGCAACGGAAGGCGTGCGCATTGCCTTGGTCAGCTACGACCATGAGCCGCATAAACTTTCTGATTTTACTACTGATACTGCTTTTCTCTGTCAAAAAATCAGGGCGCTGACTCCTATCTGGGGTACCCATACGCAGGGAGGCCTTAAAATGGCGAGGAACATTATGGCTTCCTCTACCGCCGTTTACAAGCATATCATTTTGATGTCGGACGGGCTGGCTACCGAACAGTATCCCGTTAAGAATGTAACTACCGCTGATTTTATCGGAAAAACAGGGAATAGTAATGACCCCATTGATCTGGTCATCCAGTCGGCTGTGGTTAATCCAGGGCCTTATGTTTCCAATAATCAGAATACACCTCTTTATCCGGAGAATCCAACCAATAATTCTAAAGTAGGGAAACGAGATTTGCTTGAATCCAGGTACGATTACAGCAATTTGAGCGGACGGGTTACGTTCGACGGCGCTGGCGGGGTTTTGATTTACGAACCTAAATTCGGAGAACCTTACTATTACTATTTCCCCTGTAATGCGGCTATTAACGAAGCGCAGTTTGCCAAAAATTCGGGATACACCATTCATACCATCGGTTACGACTTGGGCGATTTTCCGCTTCCCAACAAAGCATTGGAACTTACGGCTACCGATGCCAACCACTTCTTCCCTGCTACTCCTGCAAATTTGGCTAATGCATTTAACAATATTGCTCAAAATATCAATGTAGGCGTACAACAGGGTACGGTCGTGGACTTTGTTGCTCCCGGGTTTATTGTCAAAAATGTAACACAATCGGGCGACGTAACCCACTTGTTTAGCCATGTTTCGCACGGAACCGTATATTACGATATCAATACAAAAAAATTGACATGGAATCCCGGGAGCGTACTAACTTCATCCGATGCCACAATTACTTATCGTATCTATGCCGATTTGGATTATATACAGAACAATGATATTCCGTTAAATACTGCATCTGATATCGGTCCGGATCTTGGTGGCTTCGATACAAATACAGAGGCAATTCTGACCTATACCAATTCTAACGGAGACCCTGATCAACAATTAGTTTTCCCGCGTCCAACCGTAAAATTGGGTTATGGTGTTATTAAACGGCATTATGTGTTAGTAAATAAAGAAGGTCAACCCATACAAGCAGATGGAACGGTTGTCAACTCCTTAAGCGAGGCTTATGTTCTACAGCCGGAGGATTTCTTTTTCCCCAACACCGGAAGCGGACACGTAGCTCCCAAATGGATAAAGTTGGACAAAAATACCGAAGCGTTGCAGTACTATTCCGTACCGCCAAGCAACACTATCATCGCTACCATCGACGGAAAACGTTACACTTTTGTCGTGGTTACAAACTCCACGCCCAACCCGGGACAAATCGGTATAAGTTGGAAGAAACCGGCAGGAAACGCCTACTTTGCATACAGAGTTCTCAATTATTGGATGGGAGGAACGGAAGATCATGTGAACGAATGGGATGTTTCGACTAATTGGACCGGCGACCAAGTACCGCTCACGGGAGAGGATGTAGAGTTTGCCACGACAGCGAATTTCGGTACTCCTGCGGTAGCCGACCTGCATGTTCCGGTAAACAACCCGAAAATAATTGGAAATCTAATCAATAATTCCGGCAAAGATTTGGTGGTTACCACAGGCAGTCAGTTGACTATTAACGGCACGGTAACGGATAATAATAGCGATGCCGGCACCATTGTGGTGAAATCGAAACAAGATGAACCTACCGGTACGTTGATTTTTACCAATCCTACAAACAATCAAAATGTGGGAGCCACGGTAGAGTTCTACAACAAAGGTTACGATTGTGCCGACTGTGGTATGTACCGCCGAAGCTGGCAATATTTCGGTGTTCCGGTACAAAGTCTAAATCCGTTCCCTATCGGCGACGTGGCAGGCGATGAAACCATCAACCAATGGACGGAATCATTCAACGGTAACAAGTGGCAGCCCGCTACATTCCCTATGACGGCGTTTAGAGGTTATGAGATTACCAACAGCAGTAATACGGTACCCTCCGATGTGTATAAAATAAAGGGAACACTATTCGTAGGAGATGCCACAGTTCCGCTAACTCGTACATCGGGAGTAAACTATATCGGAGCTAACTTGGTGGGTAACTCCTACACGGCGGCTATCGACATAAAAGAGGCTCTTACTATCCCCACGGAAGTACAACAAACAGTCTATCTGTTCAATACCGGTACTCGTGACCAGTGGCGTAAACTTGACGGCAGCACCGTTACGGGATACCAAGCCGGACAATATCTGGCTGTGCCGCAAAATATGGCGGGACAAAACAACCTTCCCGACCGAATCCCCTCAATGCACGCCTTTATGTTACGCATGGAAAGCGGTTCCACGGCAAATCTGGGTATTACATACAATAAACTGGTTCAAAATACGACCGTGAACGATGGCAACGGTACGCAAATTGCTTGGCGCTCGGGAGAACCTGAAAATGAAAAAGAAACTACCATGCCTTCTATTGTAGTGGATGTGTTGGGAGGACAATCTGCAGACCGTGTTTGGATCTTTACCAATCAGGGATCTACATTCGGTTATGATAATGGTTGGGACGGATACAAAATGAAGGAAACGGATATTGCTCAACTGTACACCATAGGCAATACATCTGACGAAAAATTCCAAGTTGCCACCGTTCCCGAATTAGAAAATCTGCTGATTGGTTTCGATGCCAACGCCGATGGTAGATATACTCTGGAATTTGCATTGTCAGACCACTTCGCGGAATCAACGATTTATCTTTTAGACCTTGATACCGGAGTCGGACAACCTGTAGAAAACAACGCTTTCTACTCTTTCGATGCGAGAAAAGGAGATACCGGAGCACGTTTCAAACTATCTTATCAAACAGATGGCAACAATGACGAATCGCAGATAACAGTAAACACTATCGGCAGACAAATCGTTATTATTAACCATAGCAATCAAAACTATGCAGCATCTGTTTTCACAGTTGACGGAAAGCTTCTGCGACAAATAGAAGTGAAAGCAGGAAGCAGAGAAACTGCCGATGTTTTAGACGGAGTTTATATTGTACGCTTGCAAAACGACCAGACATCTATGGTTAAAAAAGTTGTAACAAAATAACAGCTATATAATCTATGAAAAACGGGCGTATCAGAAATATGATACGCCCGTTTTTTTGCTGTTCGCTAAACATTTTGTTGATACTATCCTAAAAAAATGTGTAAAGTAAATTTTAATATCTTTGTATTATAAAAAGTAAAAAAGAAAAAAAAATGAACTTTACACAAGAATAAATTTCGGACATTTTATTCGAATCAGCAAATAGAGGCGGAACTTATTTGAGGCTGTCTCAAAAGCCCGACATTCGTTCGTTTTTGTCATTGCCTAAGGGCGATTCTGCGAATTCTGAACGAAGTGAAGAATCTTATCTTTGTCCGAAGTCAGATGTCAGAAGTCCGAAGTTGAAAGTTGCGTATTTGGTAGCAGCTTGTCATTCCGAACGCAGTGATAAATCTATTCCTTGGGCTATTATCTTTTGGCAGTAAACGCATCGAAAAAAGTCTTGGCTCTTGTGTCCTGCATCTCAGAAAAAACAGATACTTCATTCCGCTAAAAGCTCCATTCAGTATGACGATATTTTATCGCCTGAATAGATAAAATTACCAAGCCCTTTATCAGAAATGATTATTGAAATCGTTTACAACAAATCATCTCAGAATAAAATTAAAACATTTATCGGATAGCAATGATAAAAACAGAATAACAATCTATTATATACACTTTTTTCTCAAAACAAACAGCAGTGAACTGCTATTGTTTGTTTTGGCAATTGATTGAATAAAAGTAGATAATCCGGCAAAGAACCCTTTTATAAATGGGAGTGAACTTTTTTTGTACTTTTCACTCATAATAGAGATGTAGAAACCATCGAAATGGAAGGGTTTTATATTGATAACTTCGAAGCCGTGTTTTTGTGCAAACAGTTGCATTTGCTTTGGCGAAAAATGCCATAAATGTCGGGGCACATCGTAGGCAGCCCAAAACTCTTTATATTTTTTCGCATCTGCCGATGTGTGATTTGGTACGGCAATAAAAAGGGAGCCATCGTCGCAAAGTCGCTCATAAAACCACTGCATAGATTGATTCAAATTTTCGAGATGTTCCAATACATGCCAAAGTGTTATAACTTCAAATTTCTTATTCTTGGGCAGGTTGCTTTCAAGCTCATCAATAGAACTAAAAATATCTATTTCAAATTGTTGCTTGACAAATGAGCGAACGTCATCGCTTTTCTCTATCCCGATTGTGTGCCAGCCATTCTGTTTCATCTTGGCAAGGAAATAGCCTGTTCCGCAACCAAAATCCAACAGGTTTTTGTTGTGGTTGATTATATTGTTTTTAACCCAACTCGCCTTCCGGTTCAGCATCAGTGAGCGAACTTGATGATAAAGTCTGTTTACCAATCCTTTGCGTGTGTTGCTGTGCGAAATATAGGCTTCGGCTTTGTAGTAGCGATTAATTTTGTCTCCTTGCGGAAAGTCCTTTGTTACTCTAAAACCGCAATTTTCGCATTCCGCAATATCAAATTTCTCACTGCTTACGAAATGGTCGGTACAAACAAAAACGTCTTTAAATTTATCACTGTTGCAAATCGGACAATTCATTTTCTGCATTTTTATTTTTCAAAGCATTGTAAACAACCCATCCCAACAAAAGCAACATTATCAGTTGTGATATAAATGAGATAGTGTCGGTTACTTTTATGCTTGTCGGTTCAAAACGAAACTCTACCACATGTTTTCCTGCCGGAATGGGCATAGCTCGTAGTGTGTAGTTGGCTCGCATCATTTGGGCAGGTTGTCCGTCTATTGTAACTTTCCATCCTTTCGGATAATATATTTCAGAAAAAACGGCAAGTTCGTCTTTTTTCGCATCCACATTATAGGTAATAAAGTTTGAATCGTAATCTGCAATAGATATTGTTGAAACCGAGTCAGTTGCAGAAACGTTGAAACCTTGCAAAACAGATTCAAACTTCTTGTCGGCAACGGCTTCTGTTTGCAAGTCGATTTGTGCAAGTGCGGAAATCTCTTCATCAGCCGTATTCACAAATCTAATATTGTCAACAAACCATGCGTTGCCCATAGCATAAGGGTTTTCAATTGGTATTGTACCTTGTTGTGTCGGTACGATTATCCATTTGGTATTGAGCATATTTAATACCTTAAATCCGTTTATATCTACAGAATCTAACGTGCCTTGTGTTTCGAAAATATCGCGTTGCAGAGTCGGTATCTCTTTCGAAAGGTGAACATCTATCAGGTCTTGATAGCGACGCAGTTTTGCCGCATGATATCCGCCTATTGTTTTATGATAATATGGTGTTACACCATCGTTGAAAGTGCTTGTTGCCACATTCAACACCCGATAATATCGTGTTGAATCCTGCAAAATATATTCATCGGTCGGTGTTTTTGTAAATATCTGTTGTTGATTTGTTTTTGAAACAAAATCATCATCATTCAGATAGCGTTTATTTACTGTCCACATATCAACAAGACAGAGTACTGCAATTGCCGCCACAGTCCATTTCGCTTTCAATTTGTCGCTCATAAACGCGATTAAAATAAGAATCCCGCTTAAAATAATGAAGAAACTTCGCCACGCATCAGCGGTAAACATTGAAATACGCATTTCGGTCAGGTTGGCAATAATCGGCTGTATATGTTCCGAAGGAAGTGATTGCAGACCTTGCATTTCGCTCGAAGAAATATACGAAGGGAAAAATAGTTTTGGCATTAGTACAAATAACAGTGCAACTCCACCTGTTAATGCCCAACTTAATCCAAGCTGTTTTGTGTTCTTTTTCAATATTCCGGGATTTTGTACAATCTCTTTCAAAGTTAAAGCAGCCAATAACGGAATAGTAAATTCTGCAACAACCAAAATGGATGATACGGCTCTGAACTTATTATACATCGGCATATAATCGATAAAAAAATCGGTTAGCGGCATAAAGTTTTTACCCCATGAAAGTAGTATAGAGAGAATTGTTCCCGCCAGCAGTGCCCACTTTATTGGTCCTTTCACGATGAAAAGTCCCAAGATAAATAGAGTTAACACAAAAGCACCCACGTAAACCGGACCCGATGTGCCGGGTTGTTCGCCCCAGTATTGTCCTATTTGATTATATAGTTCCTTATATTCGGGTCGTGCTTTTTTCATTGCCTTAGAGTTTTCCGACAAAGGCACCGATGCTCCGCCTTTGGTGTTTGGAACAAGCAATGTCCACGTTTCGCCAATGCCGTAAGACCATGCGGTAATATAATCGCGTTCCAAACCATTGTTCGATTTATTTTCGGAAGTATCATGCGTAAGTTCCGATTTTCCGCGCATTGTCTCTTTTGAATACTCCCAAGTGTGATACAGATTGCTCGCATTTGCCGCTACGCCGATTAGTCCTGCAGCAATAACTACGGCTGTTTGTTTTAAAAAGTTGTTCGGTTTTTTATCACGGACAGCCTGCACTAAAAATGCAATCACAATGAAAAACATCAGGAAAAAGAAGTAATAACTCATCTGAATATGGTTTGCCGATATTTGGAATGTTGTGAAAACCATAATCAGCAGCGAACCTATAATATATTTGTTTCTGTAAACATACACCAATCCGGCTATTGTAGGCGGAATGTATGCCAGCGTGATAAATTTCCAAATATGTCCGGCAGCAATGATTATAAAGAAATAGGATGAAAAAGCCCAGATAATTGCGCCCAACAGGCTAACTAAGGGCGATGCCTGAAATGCACGCATCAGAATGTAAAATCCCAATAGCATTATGAAAACCAGAAAAACATAATTCGGAAGAAATAGTTGATACGCTTTTTTTGCAAAATCTTGCGGTTTACTCGAGTCGTAGGTGGGACTCATTTGGTATGACGGCATTCCGCCAAACATCGATAAGTTCCATCGTGTACGGTCGCCATCGTGGCGAGACATAAAATCTCGCTGTTCTTGTCCTTGTCCTATGGATGCAAGCGAGTCGTGCTGCATAATCACACGTCCGTCAAGTACTGCAGGTGCGAAATATATGAAAGAGATAATGACAAATATCGCGATTACGATAATATCGGGTAATAACTTTCTGAGTATCGGATTTTTTTTCATTGCTTTAGGATTTTTAATTTGGAATGCAAATTTACAAGAATATTCTGTTAATAGCGAGTTTTATGGGGAAATATTGTTTTTTTGAGTTTCCTGTTGATGCGTATTACGTGTTTCGGAAAAAAATTGTAGAAACGTGGCATGCCGAGTATTTACAGTGTGATATAAAAAAACGCGAGAATATATCCTCTCTACACTTATTCACCAATCACAAAAATAAATCGTAAATCTGAAGTCTAAAATCGCAAATAGGCTGTCGTGTCCTAAAAAAGTTTACACATTTTGTCATACATTTTTCTTTGTTCTAAAAAATTGGCACATTGGCATATTTGCACATTAAAAAAAGAACTTTTATATTCGGAGCTTGACGATTTTTTTTGTAATATTGCACTTTCTTAATAATATAGATGAAAGTCCTAAAAAAAATAGCGAAAATTTTAGCAATAATAGTCGGTTGTATTATTCTTTTGAATATTGTAATCGTGCTAATTTTCACTATCCCGCGTGTTCAACAATATGCAGCAGAATTTGCATTAAGTAAACTGAAGCCGATTTTAAAAACCGAAATATCTATTGAAAAAATCAGGCTTCGCGGATTGGCAGCAGTAACCATAAAAGGTTTGTATTTTGAAGACCAACGGAAAGATACCCTTTTTTATGCAAATAAAGTATCCGCAAAAGTAAATGTTATTGATTTACTGCAAAACAATCTTACAATTCAGTCGGCATCTATAAGCAATTTTGTCGGAAATGTTTATCGTCAAACACCGGAAGCACCATTCAATTTTCAATTTATTATCGATGCCTTCGCTCCGGATCCCAATAAAAAGAAAAAACCGTCAGAAAAGCCGATAATGATAAGTATCAACAATATAAGGCTTACAAACGGAAATTTGCGTTACAATATATTATCGGAATCTGAAACACCCGGTAAGTTTAATGTCTCTCACTTCGATGTTGAAAACTTCAGTTTGAGTGCCGATATAACATCTCTTGATATGAAAAATTTGGTTGCGGATGTAGGCTCTTTGAATTTTCATGAAAAAAATGCGGGCATTTATGTTGATAACTTGCAGGCAATGGTGCGTAGTAAAGGCAACAAACTTTGGAGTGATAAGGTGGATTTGAAGTTTAATAATTCCGAAATAAATATACCCAAAGCTGCATACGACACAGAGTCGAAAGAGTTTGAACTAAATGTGAAAAAATCGAAGATAGAACCGAAGGATATATCTATTTTCACAAATCAATTTTCTCATTTAGACAAGACTTTCGAACTTGAAGCAGATATAGAGGGACAATTGCCGAGTGTGAATGTGAAAAATCTGATAGCAAAATATGGAAATCAGACTTCACTTCAGATAAAAGGATTTATTGACGATTATAGCAAATATCAAGAATCTGATATAGACATTAATATCAATAATTTCAAGACAAATATCAACGATTTGCAGTCGTTTATCAGAGTTGGAGCACCCGATATTGAACTTCCCGAACAGCTATTAGCCTTAGAAAATGTGAGTATGAACTTGTCTGCCAAAGGTAAGTTAAACAATTTCAAAACAAATATTCTCTTTGGTACAACTCCTGGTAGTATCAGATTTAATGGTTCGGGACGAATACAGAATGATTTTAAAAATATCTCTATAGAAGGTGCTGTATCTACTTCCAATTTAAAAGTGGCTAAAATTATTGGAGACAAAGTTGGAGTTGACGATGTTACACTGAATACATTTGCATATCTGACAATCAGACCAAACAATATTTCGGTAAAGACAAAAGGAAAAATAGAATCGGTTACATATAACAACTTTAAATACAACAATATATATATTGACGGACTCTACAGCGGAAAAGAAATATCGGGAACCGTATCTACCGATACCGAACAAAACAAATTTAATCTCACCGCAGATTTAAGTCTTGGAAAGCCAATGAGTTTTATTGTCAACGGAAGTATCAATAAGCTGTTTATGACACCTGTATTCACGTTAAAAGATTGGCAAAATCCATATCTGATGGCGCAAATAGATGCTAATTTGCAGGGTGAAGATATCGACAATATTCAGGGGGCGGTTGTATTTGACAGTGTTTCGATATACGACGACAATTTTATTTATAACCCCGGAACAATCAGTTTAGAAGCCGGTCAGGATGAGGAAACGGGAGTAAAAAAGATTCAATTATCGTCATCTGTGTTAGATGCTAAGATTGAAGGCGATTACTATCTGACAACTATAGGCAGCCAAATAACAAACATGTTGAGCCACCATTTGCCTACATTAATAAAACCGTCTGAATCAGAGCCGGAGAACAAAAAAAATGTTTTTGCTTTCGATTTGATGCTCAAAAACACAGAAGACATTTCATACGCTCTCTCTTTACCGTTTATCAACGTTGAGCCTGGCACTTTGAAGGGAAAATTGGATATGGATAACGCTTCATCTTTAGTGATTAACGGGTATATACCCCGACTTAAAATCGGAGAGAATGATATTCGTGAAACAAAATTCGATTTGACCTCCGGTGAATTTAATGGTGTGAGATTCAATGCAAATACATATTTGG
This sequence comes from Bacteroidota bacterium, assembly GCA_041846575.1. GTDB lineage: Bacteria > Bacteroidota > Bacteroidia > Bacteroidales > Dysgonomonadaceae > JBGZFC01. Next base: position 11,672 of record JBGZFC010000068.1, on the reverse strand, counting down.
TTCAAGATAACGGACACGTAAATGCACGTCTTAATATGTTGGCAGCTAACGATTCTGTTACAAACGGTATTATTTTCGATCTTATTAGCCGAGAAACAAAAGCTAATGGCGACATGGGTATCTCAGCTTCATTTTCGCGTGATGAAGAAGATAATCTGATTACAAACGTAAATATTGAGTCTTCAAATTTCATGTTCGATCAGGAAATGATAAGAATGCCAAAATCGAAAGTTGTAGTAAGAAAAGATAGAGTCAGCATAAATAATTTTTCGTTGGAACAAAATGGAATGTTGTTGTTGGGTATAGACGGCGTAGTTTCTAAAAGTCCGGAAGACAGTGTTATACTTCATTTCAATGATACTGAGCTTGGTAATATACTTGCAGCTATCAATGCCCCACAATTTAAAGGCTCTTTAAACGGTGCAATCACGATTGCTCAAGCTTTGCAAGACCCGCAAATTCAGACAAAAAATCTGAAAATTGAAAATCTGAGAACAGCAACCGATACTCTTGGTACACTTTCGTTAAATGGTAATTGGGACAGAGCCCGTGAAGGTCTTGCTTTGGATATTAGTCTTATTAAGAACAACGTGAATTACTTGGGGATTGCCGGATTTATTCCAACGGCAAAAACTAATTCGATGGATGTTGATTTGCAGATAAACAAACTGCCATTGGCATGGGTACAGCCGTTCGCGGTGGATGTGTTCAGTAAATTATCAGGTTCTTTGAACTCTAAAATTAATTTGAGCGGAAATCTGTCCGAACCTATAACCGATGGTTGGTTAGGCATAGATGAAGGAGTTATGACAGTGGCATTTACAAATGCAACTTATACCGTCTCGGATACCATAAATATTAAGCCCGGTAGTGTCGGAATGGATGACCTGGTTATAAAAGATAATAACAATCACGAAGCACATCTTAAGGTTGCAATGACACATCGTAATTTTAAAGGTGTGGAGTATCAGGCAAGTCTGAAATTTAAGGACTTTTTGCTGCTAAATAACGATTCGAGAACCGATCAGGTAGCGTACGGAAACTTAAAGTTGAGCGGTGACATTAATATAGTCGGCTCATCGAGAGGTATATTCGGAAATGCCAATTTAAGGAACGAAAGTCGCTCAAACGTAATGATTGAGATACCACAAACTGCAAATGCATCGAAAAACAACGGAGTTATCTATGTAAATAAAAACAGACCGGAGGAGGATAGTTTGGCTTTTTTAAGAAGAGACAAAGACAAAGTCAATACCCTCAACACAAAGATTAACAGATCTATGCCAATCCGGATACAAGCAGTTTTGCAAATTAACGACATGTTGGAAGCCGGTGTGCTGATAAATCCGGTGTCTGGGGATATGCTTCAAATAAAAGGAGAAGGAGAGCTGCGAGCTATTTTCGATTCACAGGCAAACCCGACAGTACGATTATATGGCGATTATGTTGCGGCAAGCGGAAAATTTAAGTACAATTTCTTAAATTTTAAATCTATAAATTTCAAAATTCAAGAAGGAAGTACTGTTACTATGGTTGGAGACCCGATGAATACACAGTTCAATATTTCCGCATACAATGAGGTAAATGCGAATCTGGCTACTTTGAGCGAATCATTTACAATACAGATGTCTGATACGCGAATGCCGGTACATGCAACACTGGATATTCAAGGAAATTTGGAACGAATGAACCTGCAATACGGAATAGATTTGCCTGATGCTACCGATGAAATAAAACAAAGGTTTAACAGTTTGGTTAGTACAGATGAACAGAAGATAACTCAGTTTGCCAATCTTATAGCAACAGGAAATTTTTATCCTGCGGGAGGAACTCTTGGAGGTAATTTTAATGAAAGTGCATTTACAAATTATGCCACATCAGCACTTACACGAGGTCTGGATGCATTGTTGGCGAGTGCTTTGAGTGACGATTGGTCTATCAGCACTAATCTTGAAACAGTAGATGGCAATTTCGACACTATGAGAATGGGTGTGGGAATCTCGAAAAGCTTTTTAGATGACAAACTCAGAATATCATCTAATCTCAGTTATGGCGATAAGAGTGTGATGGCAAGTCAGCAAGCATTTATGGGTGAGTTCGAGTTGGAATACGACATAAACAACTGGCTTATGATACGAGCCTATAATAGGGCTAACAAACAATATTATAACAGAGCACCGACAACACAAGGTGTGGGTTTGGTTATTAACAGAGATGCCCGAAAATTTAAAGATTTGTTTAAGTTCAGTTACAAGAGAAGAGAAAACGACGATTAATAATTTATGAGAAAAATTATCTACATATTTATTCTCTTTTTTACGCTTTCGTGCAGTGTTACAGAAAAAGTGCCCGAAAAAAGCTATCTGTTGGATAAGGTGAAAATTAATACCGACACAAAAGAGGTAAGCAGTTCGGATTTGAAATCATATCTGAGACAAAAACCAAATTCAAATATGTTCATTCTCGGAAAAGAGAAACTTAGAATATATAATTTAGCCAATAACGATTCTACTTGGTTAAATAGACAGTTGTTGAAATTTGGAGAACTGCCCGTAATTTTTAGCGAAAGATTAACAGCTGTCTCTATGGATCAAATCAGGCTGCAAATGCAAAACAAAGGCTATCTGGATGCACATGTAGATACGGTTATCACCAAAAAAGATAAAAAAGCGAGGGTAAATTACAATATCACAGGAAATACACCTTACAGAATTTTAAGTTATAGAGATTCTATAAATCAGATAGATACAACTATCTATCAAATTCTCAATGAGAAAAAACGGTTGAACTTTATCCGAGAAAATCACATGTTTGATTTGGAAGTTTTGGAAAAAGCTCGCGTAGAAATGTCTGAAGAACTTAAAAATAACGGATATTATAATATTACGAAAGACGATTTTTATTTTATTGCAGATACAACGGCAGGTGATCATCAAGTAGATTTAGTGTTAGGATTGAATAATCCAACCGACAGTACAACTCACAAAAGATACACATTTGGAAATGTAACTGTATTTAATGGTGTTGATCCATTGATATTAAAAGACAGTACAAAGCATTATCTGCTTGATACTGTAGTATATAGAGGAGTAAATGTTGTGTCGGAACGCGATCAATTTCTTTTACCGCAAGCTGTATATTACAATACATTTATTCGTCCGGGTAGGATGTACTCCGACCGTATTGTAGAACGAACATACTCATCTCTCAACAAATTGGGTTCTGTTAGTCAAACGGCAGTTAATCTAATTCCTGTTGAAAAGCCTGATACACACTATATTGATGCAGAAGTAACCATTATTCCGGGAAATATGCATTTTTTGCGTTTCGGTGTGGATGGAACAAACTCGAACGGCGACTTGGGTATTTCTACCGATTTGACATACGAACACAAAAATATTCTTAAAGGAGGGGAGAGATTAAGAATAAAAATTAAGGGAGCATACGAGTTTATCACAGCGTCGGAGGCAACCAGCATTACCGATAGGAGCTACTACGAATATGGTACCGAGGCTTTTTTGCATATTCCTCAACTTTTGTTACCAAGACTAATGATGTGGTTGAAAGACCAACCCTCGGCTTCGACTGAGTTTTCACTCGGTGTCAATTTCCAAAAACGACCCGATTATCTGCGACAGTTTTTTAATCTATCTTCACGTTTTCAATGGTCGCGTTCCGGTTGGAAGCTCAATCACGTGTTAGAACCGATTGGTGCTACATATATCAGAATGCCGTGGATGTCGGATGCGTTTAAAGAAGAGTACGTTGGTGATGATACTAACCCTATTTTGCGTGCTTTGTACGAAGAGCAGATGATTGTACGTACATCTTACAATATGTCATACACCAATTTTAGAGCTAACGAAACCATGCCAAAGTTCCCTTTCAGATTGCGTGGAGGCATAGAAGTTGCCGGACATATTCCACGATTAATCGGTGCTTTGGGCGGAACCCAAACCGGGGAGGATGGTCGAAAAACATTGCTAAAAATACCTTATGCCGAATATTTTAAAATAGATTTAGACTTTGCGCCGATTTTCGTTATCGACTATCTTAACACGCTTGCCGGACATATAGCTATAGGTGTTGCCATGCCTTACGGTAACTCAGTTGTTTTGCCTTTCGAAAAAAGATATTATGGCGGTGGAGCAAACAGTGTACGTGGTTGGAGCACCAGAACGCTTGGTCCGGGTATTTATAATCAGCATAAATTGGGATATGATTTTGCCAATAAAACCGGTGATATAAAATTGGATTTAAGTGTAGAGATTAGACGTAAATTGACCAATTTGTTCGAATTTGCAGGGTTTGTAGATGCGGGAAATATTTGGACTATAAAACAATATGAAACACAGTCGGGAGGATACTTCTCTTTCAATGACTTTTATAAGCAAATAGCCGCATCATACGGAGTCGGATTGAGAATAAACATGAATTTCCTGTTATTGCGTCTGGATTTTGGGATGAAAGCACATAATCCTGCCGAACCGGAAGGGCAAAGATGGACAGTTTTCAGACCTAAATTAAAACGAGACCTCGCTTTCCATTTCGCTATTGGATACCCGTTCTAATTATCTGTTTAGTGAAACACTTTCCTCTAATTGTAGAAGCTCTGCTTTTCGCCAAATGCCACCGGCGTAGCCTGTCAATTTTCCATTTGAACCGATAACTCTGTGGCAGGGAGCTATAATTGTGAATCTGTTGTTTCCGATAGCATTTGCAACTGCTCTCACTGCAGACGGGTTGCCGATTTTTTCGGCTTGTTGAGCGTAAGTTACAGTCTTTCCGTATGGTATTTCTAATAAGTTTTGCCACACTTTGTTTTGAAAGTCGGTACCACTGAAAACCAGAGGAATATCAAATATTTTTCGCTTACCTGTAAAGTACTCGTCCAATTGCGTTTGCAATAAAGTATGATATTGGTTTTTACCTGTTTCTAACTCTGCTTTAAGCGATTTGGAAAGATTGTTTAATGTCGGTTTTAGCTTGGAATAGTCTTCAAAAACCAGCAAACAAATACCGTTTTCTGTTGTAGCAGCAATCATTGTCCCCAATGGCGTATTGACTGTGTGCACTTTTATAGTTTCTTTCTTTTCCATTTTTTTTTTGATAATTATATATATACCGAATTGTCCGCAAATTGCTCCAATTCACGTAAATGAGTTGCCATTAGTACTGCCATGCCGGGAAATTCTTTTCTTATCGAATTAAATATTTCAATGGCATTTTGAGCATCAACTCCTGCTGTAGGCTCGTCAATAACAAGCAGTTCGGGTTTTTTTAGCAGGGCTTGGGCAAGCAACAATTTTTTTCTCTGTCCTCCACTTAAAGTCTCTCCGTTTTCGCCAATCCACGTGTTTAATCCTTGCGAAAGGGTTTGATACCAATTGTGCAGGTCAACAATTTGCAAAACATCAAGAATTTCCGGCTCGCAATATTCTTGAAAATTTTCGCGCAATGTACCTGTCAGCAGATAAGCTTTTTGTGTAACGTAGATACATTTCGGTTGAGTAAGTTGCGTTATCTGTTTGTTGTTACAATCGAGGTAGCCTCTTTTTTGATATTCGGGGTAAAACAGACTGTTGAGCAGTGTTGTTTTTCCTTTTCCGGTATCTCCAAAAATAGCAGTCCATTCACCTTTTTTTATTTCAAACGAAATATCGTTGGTAATTATGTCTGTTTCAGGTACTTTTGCCTGCCAGTCATTGATGCGTAATGTTTGTAGATTTTCGTTTATAGGTTTGATTTCTGTTTCAAGTTTTGTATCGTCAAAAATATGTTCTATCTGTTTAATTCGCGATTTCACAGAATTTCTTTCCGATTTTCCCGAGAACATCATCTCCGCCAAATCTGCTTGTGCCATTATTCCAAAAAAGATACCGATTGCAAGCTCAGCTCTAATGTTATACGAGTTCGAAAACCACAAAACAAATATTCCTGCAATACTCAAACCTAAACCGACAATAAGTTGAAGATAGAAAGAGTTGGTTTCGATTTTTCGTTCGGTCTGTTCGGTATTTGCCAATTTCAGGTTGTACTGCTCTATTGCTCTCTTTTGCAAGTTGTATTTTGATATTTCGATTCTTCCTCTAAAACTTTCTATCAGTGTTTGTTGATTATCTTCGTGTTGCGATTTTAGTGTTTCGTATAAGATTTTGTTTCTATGAAATATTAACTGCGGAACTATGAAAAGGATAATTGCAGATGAAACGAAAAATATAAAACCTATTGCTGTTGATAATTTTACGATAAATCCGCTAACCAATATCAAAATTGCAGTTGTGCTGATAAGAGGCAGAAGCCATAAAAGAATATGGTTGAGAATCAGCTCTATACCATGTGTGCTGTTCTCTAAAAGATTGGAATTGTTGTCGGCTTGTTTGCGGAAATATGAGAATTTTGATACAGATTCAAAAATTTTTAGTTGCAATCGGTGTTGTACATTTAAAGTTGTTTTGTGATTTTCCAGTTTCTCGAAATATCTGGCAGCGGTTCTGCCTAACGCTATTAATCTGATTATCGCACTCGGAATCAGGTATGAGAAAGCTCTGTTTGCAACGATAAAAGCTAAACTGCAACTCGCTAAAAACCATGCCGAAATTGCTGGTAGTGCTACAAAAGCGATAGCCCAAAGGAGAAAAAGGGTTATTCCCCTTAGCCAATTGGTAGCAAATGGTTTTAGTATCTCTTTTGTAATAAATCTGTTCATTTGTAAAATATTAGCTGTTTATCTGTTCACCCCAATTCAGTTCCACTATTTTGCAAGCAATTCGCTCAAAAGCAGGCTCGTGTGAAGCTACAATAACCAATTTGTTTGCAGCCAACTCTTCTATATGTGTCAGCACTATATCAATGCTTTTCGAATCTAAATTTGCCGTAGGCTCATCCATAATAACAATGGGTTTTGGGTGTGTCATTAGTCGAGCAAATGTTACTAACTGCTTTTCGCCACCCGACAGCTCTTTCCCGTTGTTGCTTAAAATCGTTTGCCAACCCTTCTCTTTTTTCGAGACAATCTTTTCCATGAAATCGGGTGTCGGCATATTTGAATTGCTGTCTAAAAAGACGTTGTAATGCAGTGTTCCGTCAAAAATAAATGGAAACTGATTCATATAAGAGCTATTCTCTTTCAACCATATATGCGACCAGATATTATCTTTTTTATTTACCGATACCCCGTTTTCTGCAATAAGACTGCCACTGCAAATCTTAAGCAACGTAGATTTTCCGGACCCTGAAATACCTTTTATCAATATCAATCCTTTTTCGGGAAAAGTGATGTTTATATCATTTAGAGCCTTTGCGTTGGTGTTTGGATATGAATAGCTTAGGTATTTGATTTCAAAATTATTGAATTGTTCAGAAGTGTTTTTTGTAGTTAGTGGAGTCTCTTGTTGCAGTAGAGGTATAATGATTTTTGCAGCTGCAATTGCTCTGTTTTTATCGTGATAAGCACTAACAAAGCGTCGCATATAAAAATAGAAATAGGGGACAAGAGTCAACAGAAACAGTGCGTTGTGAAAGCTGTACCCGATGCTGTAATATTTTCCCGGCATAATGCCGAGCAGGCTCATTCCAAGATATATAGCAACAGCTGCAATACTAAGCGTAACAAACAGTTCTAATATTGTTGATGATAGAAATGCAATTTTCATTACATTGGCTGTAGCCTTATTTAGCTCTTTGCCTTTCTTGTCAAGAAATCGATATTGTCGGTCGAAATTATCCAGATTTACAATTTCGGAAACGGTTTGTAATCGGTTGTAAAAGACAGCCGAATAGCGCATAAACAGATGTATATGTTTTCTGTGCATTGTTTCTGTGCCGATACCGATTATAATCATTTGCACGGGAATTACGATAATTGAAATCAAAAGTACCACGCCAACCCATTTTTCTATATAAAAACTGACCATAAGCAGACATAAACTGACTATAGCCGTTGCTATAGCGTTTGGTATGAAAGAAGAGAAATAGTGTTTTAAGTCGTCTGCTACTTTGGTTAGTAAAATTGTGCTTTCGGTTGCATCTAATCGGTTGTCGTTGAGAAGGGAGGGGTGTAGCTCATGCTTTACGTTTGATACAATTTTTTTCGCTGTATCGTAATTTACCAACGATGCAAAATGGGCAAAAAGATAACGCCCTGTCAAAAACAAAAGAGCATAAATCAAATTGTTTTGATGTAAAATATTATCGGTAAGCCAAAGTGCCGCAAATTCGGAAAGATACCAACAAAAAAATACGAAACAGATTGCACTAAACAGTGCAAGCAGCCCCGAACATAGATAAGCTCCTATCGACGAGGTTATTTTGTTGTTGAGCCAACGAGTAGCGCTTTCAGGTTGTAAACTCATTTTGTTTTAGTGATGCTGTTATTTTAAAACGTTATAAAGGTTTTAGTGCAAAGATAGTTGATTTTTTGTATAAAAAGGACGATTGTCAATTATCAATTAACAATGAGCAATTAGTAATTGCGAATGTTCTTTTGTCATATCGGACGTAGTGGGATGTCTGATTGACAGTCTTGAAACAGTCAGAACTTTATGGCACGATGTTAGGCTAACTACCACCTACCACGTGAAAGGATTCGCTCGTGAGCGGATAAAAAATACGGGGCTGTCTCAAAAGCCTGACATCCGTTCGTTTTTGTCATTGCCTAAGGGCGATTCTGCGAATTCTGAACAAAGTGAAGAATCCTATCTTTGTCCGAAGTCAGATGTCAGAAGACCGAAGTTGAAAGTTGCGTATTTGGTAGCAGCTTGTCATTTCGAACACAGTGAAAAATCTATTCTTTTGGCTGTTATCTTTTGGCAGTAAACGCATCCAAAAAAAAGCCTTGGCTCTTGTGTCCAGCATCTCAGAAAAACAGATACTTCATTTCGCTAAAAGCTCCATTCAGTATGACAACATAGTGATGCGCTTTACTTTTGATACTGCTGCGTCTGAAAAAAGTCTTTTGTATTGATTCTTTTGTCTTGGCTCTAAAAACCCAAATAAAAAAGGATTGCCCAATACTTCCGGCAATCCCTTTTATTAATTATGATTATGATGAATGAAAATTAAATTTCTTCAAATCTTGCAGTAAAGAATCTCAATTGTTTTGGTTCATATACAAAACGTAATCCTTTGATATCTTCTTTGTGTTTATACAAATTGATTACAGCTTCTGCAACTACGTCCATGTGACGATAAGTATAAACGCGACGAGGTATAGTCAAACGAACTGTTTCCAGTTTCGGTGCGTGGTTTTTACCTGTTTCTTTATCGCGTCCTGCAGAAACAATACCGCGTTCCATACTGCGTACACCAGACTCAACATACAAGTTTGCTGCCAAACTTTGTGCCGGGAACTGGTCTTGTGTCAAATGTGGGCAAAAACGACGAGCATCCAAGAAAACAGCGTGTCCGCCTGTCGGTTCGATAATAGGAATGCCTGCTGCTTTTAGTTTGTCTCCCAAATAACGAACTTGTTTAATTCTATGCTCGATATATTCATATTGAACAGACTCTTTAAGACCGATAGCCATAGCTTCCATGTCGCGACCAGCCATACCTCCGTAAGATGGCATACCTTCGTAAACAACAACTAATTCTTTTGCCGAGTTGAACAACTCTTCGTCATTCATACACAAGAATCCGCCAATATTTACTAAACAGTCTTTTTTACCACTCATGGTACATCCGTCTGCATAGCTAAACATTTCGCGAACAATCTCTTTAATTGTTTTGTTAGCAAATTCGGGTTCTTGCTCCTTAATATAATATGCGTTTTCTACGCAGCGAGTTGCATCAAAAAATACTTTAATTCCATGTTTTTTTGTTAACTCTCTTACTTTTCGCATATTTTCTATAGAAACCGGTTGTCCTCCCGCTAAGTTTACGGTAACTGCCAGACAAACATAAGCAATATTTTCCGCACCTTTTTCTTCGATAAGTTTTTGAAGTTTGTTCAAATCAACATTACCTTTGAAAGGAACATCCAAGCCTGCATCGTGAGCTTCGTCACGGATAATATCTACGAAGATACCGCCATTTCTCTCTTGATGATAGCGAGTAGTTGTAAAGTACATGTTGCCCGGAACATATTGACCCGGTTTGATAGCGATTTGAGAAAGTAGATTTTCGGCACCACGTCCTTGATGTGTGGGAACTAAGTATTCAAAACCGAAGATGTCTTGAACTGTCTCTTTTAAGTGGAAAAAGTTTTTACTTCCGGCGTAGGCTTCATCGCCCATCATCATACCTCCCCATTGCTTGTCACTCATAGCGTTGGTTCCGCTATCGGTAAGCAGGTCGATATAAACATCTTCCGAATTGATTAAAAAAGTGTTATAACCCGCTTCTTTAATGATTCTTTGACGTTCTTCGCGGGTGTTCATTTTTACCGTTTCAACGGATTTGATGCGGAAAGGTTCCGCCGGATACTTTTGAAGGTCCATAGTTTAATATTAATATTAAAAATTTTATAATGTGTAATGATTTTTCTACAAATGTATAGCAAAAAACGCTATTTGCAAAGTAAAATCAGTTATTTTTCTTTAGTAAAGTATAATTTCTTGGAAAAACAGAGAGCTATTTTTTTTCTATATTTTTTTGTAGGATAGAAAAATATGTCTATCTTTGCGACTGCAAAAAAATGGTGGTCGTAGCTCAGTTGGTTAGAGCGTCGGATTGTGGTTCCGAAGGTCGCGGGTTCGAATCCCGTCTTCCACCCGTAACGAAAGGTGGACATTAACGCATCAATTAAATTAATTGGTGCGTTTTTTTATTCTCTTCTTCTAAATTCGGAACAGATAACAGCTGTTGCCACAGCCACATTCAACGATTCTGACGTTGACTCTCTTTTCGAAGGAAAACTCGGGATAAAAAGTTTTTCTCTTACCAAATTACTCACTTCCGGACTAATTCCGTTGCCTTCATTTCCCATCACTATAAAACCGTGATTAGATAGATTCGGTTGCGTGTAAATATTATTCCCTTCCAGAAAAGTGCCGTAAACAGGCAGGTGTGAATGCGATTTCAGAAAACTTACAAGATTGGTGTAGTGCGTCTTTACACGAGCAATTGCACCCATGGTTGCCTGCACCGTTTTGGAATTGTAAACATCTACCGTGTTTTCGGAACAGACAACGTCCTCAATGCCAAACCAATCTGCAATGCGCAGTATTGTTCCTAAATTTCCGGGGTCTTGTATATCGTCCAATACGAGAGTGAGATTGTTGTCGAAATTGGTCTTTTCAATATCGATTTTCGGCATATAAAAAATACCTATAATGCCGGACGGTGTTTTCAATGCTGATGCCTTTTGTAGCTCTTCGGCAGATGCTATATGTAGTTCAACAGATTTTAGTTCGGAATACGACTCTACAACTTCGGGTATTGCCGCTACAAGTTGGCAAGGCATATTGTTGTTGATTAAGTCTAACACTAATTTCTCGCCTTCCGCAACAAAAACGTTATACTCTAAACGACTTTTTTTATCTTTAAGAGAGCGAATATATTTAATCTTATTTTTACTCAGTAACATATATTTATCTTACGTTTTCAATAAAAATATAAAATAGCCAATCTTTTTGGTTAGAGCAATATCAAAAATATAATATAATAGATAATTGTCATTACTTAAGCGCAATTATTCGATTTCTGAATGAAGTTTTTTGATTACTCTATAA
>JBGZFC010000067.1:0-3661 GCA_041846575.1 Bacteroidota bacterium | reverse complement strand
CGAATAGGTGGTTATGCCGGCACAAAGTAATGGGGCAACACGTTTCATATCTGCGTTTTGCGGTATTTTGACTGCAAACCTCTCCGATACCACGATATTGTCCGAATACCCTCCCATTGTGGTTTCGTTATTATGAAAAACGTCTTTGCTGCCATAGGTAAAGACAGCCTTCCCCTGTTGGCAAAATTGCTCGCGTCCCTTACGGCAGTTGTCGCACTCGCCGCACGAATTGACCATACAGCCCACGCCCGCATAATCGCCCACCTTGAATTTGGTAACATTCTTACCCACTTTTATTACCTTTCCTGCAATTTCGTGTCCCGGAACTTGCGGATAATGCTCGCTTCCCCAATGCCCGTAAGCGTTGTGAATATCAGAATGGCAAATACCACTGTACAGAATATCAATGAGTATGTCGTTGTCGCCCACGGCGTGGCGGGTAAATTCGTGTTTGTGAAAATGCCCGTCTTTGCTCGATATGGCGATACCTTTGGACTTGATGCGACTCTCTTTTTGTGCCGATACAACTCCGCCAAGCAAAACAATGCTCAAAGCGGTCAGAATAATTCGTTTCATATATTCAAATATTTAATTATTAGTTAATATGTTATTTATCACAAAGACAAGTTCAAAGAATAATTGTCTCCGTAAGTTTTCTGCAAAGGTAAATAAATGATTTGAAAATGTTGTTTCACAAGAGGAGACAAAAGTTTCACTTTTGGGGTGTTCGGGGTAAAGAGGGAATGGGCGGGGTAAAAAGTAAGGGCGAAAGATTTTTCGCCCTTGTAAAATATGCCATTTTGTCATATAAGAAAAAGAAATTACGGCTCTATCGTGTCTCTATCCTGTCTCTATCGTTTTTGTATCGGAAGTCCGTTTTAGCGAGGGAATGATTTCTGACATATTGGCATAAAAAAATAGCGTTTATAAAACGTCATTTTTTTATAATATTTCTTCTTTTATCGTAATATTATCGGGGGGTGTTTTTAGGCTACGTCTTCGTTGCTTCTTCGTTCAAAATTTTTACTACCTTTGCCGTATGAACCAAAATAAAACCTCACACGCTATCTATGACAATCAATCATATTGTATTGGTTAAAAGTTGTTTGGTGAGGGGGATAAGTAAAGTTGACGTTAAGCAACGAAAAGACAGTTTAAACCATAAATATTTAGATAAAATGGCACGAATAATTAAGAAGTTCATTTTTTGCATTTTGACCATATTGGTAAGTTTACAATCTTTTGCAATGAAACCAGACAGGGTATATCGGTTCTACCCCGAAAAACTATGTTTGATTTATAAGGATTTAGACGTAACGACCGTTGACGGCGTAAAGATTAAAACGTGGTTTTTCCCTGCCCAACCCACACCGCAAGAAAAAGAAATGAACGATATGTGGGAGAATCCTGTCAAAAAGCCATATAAAACGATTGACAACAAACCCCGTCCGACGATAATCATTGCGAATGGAGATGCGGGAAATATGTCGTACCAGCAATTACACCACGCACAATTCTTCACAAGCAAAGGCTACAATGTGGTAACTTTCGATTGGCGTGGCTTCGGAGAAAGCAGTGAATGGGAAATGGACTCTAATTATGTTGTATATTCCGAATTGTTGATTGATTATGACGCTGTGATAAAAGAAGTGCTAAAACAAAAAGAAGTGGATAAAAACAGATTGGCGGTTTTCGGTTGGTCAACAGGTGCATATCTTTCTATGGCGGCAGCAAACAAGTATGAAAACGTTAAGGCTTTTGTAGCCATTGGGTTGATGACCTCTTTTGACGAAGCTATACCGGTGGTGATGAAAGCTAAAAACAAAGATGAAAGTAATTTGATAGTGCCAGATGATTATCCGAAAGAGTTACAACCTATCAACTTGGCTCCAAGATGGAATAAAGCAACATACCTAATAGTCGGCGAAAAAGATGACCGCACACCTATTTGGATGAGTGAAAAGATATATTCATTGCTTTCCGTAAAAAAAGAACTATGGATAGTAGCAGGTGCAGAACACGGCGGAATGAAAGGACCTTTAAGGGATTTCGACTTATTTCATAAAAGAGTTTTGGAATTTTTAGAAACAAATTTAAAGTAAAAATGCCAGCCGCTAACATAGGCTATATGCCATTAGAAACAAACATTATCATAAAACTATAGTATATGAATAAAATTATTACATTGATTTTGCTCCTGCTATGCGGAAATAGGATATTTGGGCAATCCCAATTCTCCTTTGTGGTGCAAAAATGGGATATTGAGAGTCCGTATATTGAGAGCATAGCATTTGTCAGGTTTGACAGCACCAGTGTTTCACAATCTACCGTTTTGGAATATAAGAATTTCGTACTTCTTTTAGATTTACCGGCTATAAGCTCATCACTGAGAAAGGAAAAGAATTTTGAAAAAGAGACTGAGCTTGGAAGTAAATTCCTATCTTTTATTGAAGAATATTACAACAAGTCTATAAAATCTGTTCTCGTATCTCATTGGCATGCCCATAGTATTTCGGGTATCGTCCCCTTTCTTGAAAAAGGGGTTAATTTCTACATAACTCCATACAATTGGTACGAAGCTCTCCGTGACGGGGCACTGCCCATTGACCATTACAAGGCTGATTATGAGAAACGTATCCGTTTTATCGATAAGGACACAGTGCTGCTTTCAGAAAGCAATTTTCCCATAGAGGTATTATACATGGACTCTATTAAATATTCAGGAAAGCCCACAAAGGATTATTTGGTGTACTACCTTCCCCGTATCAGCACGCTACATGCCTCATGTAAGGTACTGATTAAGGAGATTGACCATAGCAAGTACGCAACGGTGGAGTACAGCGACAGGTTGCTGGATATTCAAAAAGTAATTCGCGAAAAGAACTTGACAGTGAATAACGTTATTCGTCTGTATTTCAGCAAATCACCTGACTTTGTTATTCCATACAGGCAAATTGAAGATATTATTAGGAACGGCAAGTCATGGGATGAAATGATTGAATACTTTGTGAATATGGATTTGAGCCGGATGCAACAAAATCAGGACAGCCTGTTACGTTATGCCATTGAAACAGAGCTTCACCCCAGTCTGTTAAGGCTTGCAGTTTATGAATGTATAAAACAGGAGCAATTTGCTAAAGCGGTTACTATGGCTCAAATTCTATGTAACTACAAACCCAATAACGCTTTTTACATAAATGCTCTCGGCGAAAGCTACTATCGTAAGGGAGATTACGAAGTAGCGATGTATTATGATGCGTTTCTTAAAACAATGTCGAATGAGTATGGGATTGAGCAATGGAAGAAAAATTCCATAAAGACCAATTAACGACACACAACATCGTGTATAAAACATTTGGGGTTATATTAATTAAATGCTCTGTCCCAAATAGGCGTATGTGTTGACGGACAGACGTGAAGCCCGCAGTCTCTCAACGCTTTATGCCTGTAACTGTTCGCGGTAATTTATTCAGAAAAGAGTATAAATATATGAAAATCGTAAAAAGAGGATTATTACTATTAACCTGAGTTCTGTTTAAAGGGTATCCGATTATCTCATTGAAATTAGTCATAGAGCCTCTATCCGTTAAAATGCATGACGGACTTATAGTAAAAAACGAAAAAAAACAGATTTAGAAGAACAGGGCTAATTGCTGTTCTT
>JBGZFC010000066.1:0-6670 GCA_041846575.1 Bacteroidota bacterium | reverse complement strand
TATTCAATTTTTTTAGACGGAGGCGAATATAACACTTTTATCCATTCGGCACAAAGTGAAGGGGTGTTTTTCCTCTTCCTTTGTCCGAAAAATGTATATTCTTCCCCGCAAAAAATTGCGTTTACTAATGGAATTTACGATATAGATAATCCCGCACTTATAACAGAAAATATAATGATATTGGAGATAGGAAAGTCTGTTTCAAAGTTTTATGATTACCAACACTATAGGCTCGATTCGGTAATGATTGCCGAATATAATACCACTATATTTGAAGAGAACAAAAAAAAATATACTCAAATGATAAGAAATGCCAATAAGATACAAATATATAAAAATTATCCGGAAGGAAAAATAACTATTATTGATCGCATACCATTTGATAATTACAAGTATGAAGAGCCTTTAATTTACCCAAAATGGGAGTTGAAAAATGAAAAAAAAACTCTTTATGGATATCATTGTCTAAAAGCGACTACTTCGTTTAGGGGGTAGAAACTATACAGCATGGTATGCACCCGAAATCCCAATAAGTAATGGTCCGTGGAAGTTTGGAGGATTACCGGGGCTTATACTAAAAATAGAAGACAGTAAAAAGCACCATACTTTTGAAATGGTGGGATTAGAAAAAATCAAAGAGAATAGACCTATTTACATAAATAAGTCAGTTTGCATAAGTACTACATTGGGTAATTTTTTAAAAAAGAAACGAGAATTTATGCAGAATCCTGCTGCATTTGTAGGTGCATCTAATATGGTGCAAGGTCAATTACCTGCAAAAGCAAGCAAATCGCGACCATACAATCCCATAGAACTTAGCGAATAGAGTATGAAAAGGTGTTGTTTTCTCCTCTTATGTTTTCTGTCAATGGTTATCGGTCTTAACGCACAATCAATCATAAGTGGTTGGATAACCGACAAAGCAGACAAGAAACAGATTGACGGCGTTGTTGTAACTTTACTCGATGCCCAAGGGGAAATAATAACGTATGCTATTTCCAAAAAAGATGGAAGTTTTAGTATAAATATCAAAAGTAATGAGGAAAAACTAATACTACACGCCCGAATGTTGGGCTACGAAGATAAAAAGCGAGAAATAGAAAACCGCACCCAGCGCATATTTATTGAGATGTCTTTTGGCGAAATTAAAATGCGTGAAGTGGTGGTAAAGTCACGTCCTATGTGGAATAGAGAGGATACATTGGTGTATAGTGTTGACGCGTTTAAAAGTGCAAGCGACAAAACCATTGGCGATTTGCTGAAAAAACTTCCCGGAGTAGAGGTGTGCGAAGGTGGTGAAATAAAATATCAAGGAGAAGCCATCAATAAGTTCTACATTGAAGGGTTGGACTTGTTAGAGCGTCAGTATGGTATCGCTACAAATAACGTTCCCGTGGATGCGGTACAAAATGTGGAAATTATAGAAAATCATCAACCTATACAAACATTGAAAGATGCTGTTGCGAGTGATAAAGCAGCGGTAAACCTACGATTGAAAAAAGACAAATTATCACGACCTGTTGGCAGTGTTGTTTTGGGAACAGGTTATTCCAACGAAATGTTGTGGTTGGCGGAAGTGTTTGCTATGAGTGCCGAAAGAAAACAACAATCCATAGTCATGTATAAAACCAACAATACTTCAAAGGATATTGGAGCTGAGATAACATCTCAATCTCTATCCAGAGTAGATTTTCAAGATGTTTCTTCATTTTCCCAAAAAAAATTATTAAATGCTCTTTCTCTAAGCTATCCCCCATTGGAGAAAAAACGTTATCTTTTCAATAAGTCGCACGTCGCTTCGGCAAACAATTTATGGAAAACAGGAGAAACGAGTCAGCTGCGGATAAACATTCAGTATTTGAACGATGCCTTAAAAGAAAACAGTTCACGTAAAAGTGAATATCTTTTGCCTGACGGAGTTTTAAAGATTAATGAAATAAATTCGCTTTCTCTTCGCACAAATATGGTAGATGCTGCAATAACTTATATCGACAATAGTCCGCATCATTATCTTAATAATGTATCTTCATGGAATGGCAGTTGGAGTAAATCATTGTCTTCAAATACAGTTAATAACATGGGTGTTAGGCAGAATTTTGATTTGCCGGCATGTCTGATAAAAAACAATTTACAATATGTAAAGAAATGGGGTAACCGCATTTGGAACTTTACCTCGTTTGTGGTTTACTCTTATCAACCACAACATCTTTCCGTATTGGTGGATACGATATCGAAAGAACAATCGCAATATGTAAAACTATCGGAGTTTTACACAAGAAATAGTACTTATTACAGTTTTGAATGGAACAACTCCAACTTTATATTAATAAAAGGAGTGATAGAAACTTTTTTTGACAGATTTAAATCTCAAATGTTTCATCCTGTTTTTACAGATAGTGTGCGTTCAGATGTTTCTTCCAATTATGTGGTGCTGGAGCTTATTCCTTCTTATATGTATAGAAAAGACAGATTAACGTTGAATGCAGACATTTCATTGCAAAAACATTTTTTTAGAACAAACGGTTTGATTTTATATAACCATAAAAAAGATATACCTAATTTTTTCTTTCTGAATCCGTCCCTTCGGTTAAATTATCGGCTCAGCCCTATGCTTATTGTAAAAGCGGGCTATAACTATAACCAAACAGTTGGAGATATTTTAGATTTTACGGATGTTTATTTTATGTCTGCATATCGAAATTTTAGTAAAAAAACAGCAATATTGCCACACAACAAACGACAGTCTTTTAATGCAGGCTTTCAATACAGAAATCCTCTGATAAATCTTTTTTTGAATTCTTCGATAGTGTACAGCTCTTTTGTACGAAATGTAATAGTTACGCAGCACTTTATTGGAAACGAATCTGTTGTTGGAAACAAAAAAATGGAAACGCAATCCAATTCGTTGATATGGACAGGATACATAGGAAAATATTTTTCAGAACTACGTACAAATATATCTTTGAGTACTAGTTACAATTCCATATACGGAGAACGTTATCAGCAGAATGTTTTGTTTCCCTTTCATACATCGGGTTGGATATTTATGCCAAATTTTACTACAAAAATATCAGATGCTGGTTCAATTACATATCAGGTAATTGGAAGCAATCGCATAACAGAAATCAAAGGGCAAAATCAGCTATTTCGCACATCAATATGGCAGGTAATGCAACAATTGTCTGCTTTTTATTTGATAGGCAAGAAATGGGAGATTAATGGCAAAATAGAACATTCCTTTAATGAAATTGGTGATAGAAATTCGGTTAAAATGTTTTTTGCCGATTTAGGAGTCACCTATAGATTACCTATTGTAGAATTTAATTTTTCCGCAACCAATCTTTTTAACGAACATAAATATTATTATCTCATCTACAATGGATTAGATAAATATGACTATTCGTATAACTTGCAACCAAGGATGTTTATACTGTCAGTAAAATACAAGTTTTAATTAAAAAGAGCTTTTTTGTTATATTAAACAACCTCTATTTTCTTAATTTTTTGCAACTAAGAGTGTCAGTAATATCCTCTCTTTGATAGCTAAGATAAATTTGTGCATGTATTAAATTATAATTCAACGAAACATAAAAGCAGAACTAAATGGTTATTCAGATTACTTTTTCTCGTTTTTTTCTTTTTCCATTACAGCCATCTGTTGACGAACAGATTCGGCATGAATCGCACTCCATATCTGTTGTATAAAGTCTTCCGAGAAATCCATATCCTCGCCCTGTTTTGTCCTATCGGTAAGAATATGGTCGTAGCGTTGAGTTTGCAAAATAGGCATACCGGTTTCCATCTTATACTTACCTATTTCACGAGACACGGACATTCGGCGAGAAAGAAGTTGCAACAACTCACTATCTAACACATCAATTTGCGAACGTAAAACAAACAAGCTTTCAGTTGTATGCATCGTATCGCGAATAACAATAGAATCTAAAATCCGCTTTAATGATTTGGGAGTAATTTGTTGCTTTTTATCGCTCCACGCCTCGTCCGGATTGCAATGCACTTCAACAATAAGTCCCATATAATTCATATCCATAGCTTGCTGACTAAGATTAAAGATAAGATCTCTTCTGCCACCTATATGGCTCGGGTCGCAAATAACGGGAAGTGACGGTAAGCGACGTTTCAACTCAATCGGTATCTGCCATTGAGGTGGATTACGAAAGTTTTTTTTGTCTGTCGAACTAAAACCCCGATGAATTACTCCAATTTTTTTTATTCCCGCATTATAAAATCTCTCTATTGCTCCAATCCATAGTTCCACATCCGGATTAATCGGATTTTTTATCAAAACAGGTATATCAACGTTTTTCAATGCATTTGCTATTGCCTGTACTGCAAACGGGTTCGCAGTAGTACGTGTGCCAATCCACAACATATCAATGTTATTATCAAGAGCCTCTTTCACATGCCTTGGAGTGGCAACCTCCGTTGCAAGATACATGTTTGTCTCCTCTTTCACTCGCTTCAACCACTTAAAAGCCTTGCTTCCGACCCCTTCAAATCCTCCAGGTTTTGTTCTCGGTTTCCAAACCCCGGCTCTGTATATTTTTACTCCGTCAGCTGCCAACTGATGAGCTGTTTGAAGTAATTGCTCTTCGGTTTCAGCACTGCACGGTCCGGCAATAACGAGAGGTCGTTTATCACTAACTCCGGGCAATAATATCGATTCAAACTCCATGTAAAAATGCTGTTTTTATATCAATAAGTAAATTTAGGTAATAATATTGTATTGAGCAATAAAATTTATTTTTTTCTTTGTTTTGCAAATTAAATATTTACTTTTTCTATTGATTAGCGGTATTTGTAATCTCGCCGAAAATATTAAAAGCAGGGACTACAAATCCGGACAACGTGAGCTATATCGAATAAAAATTAACATTACAATTTGCAAGGTATTGGATTTGTCAATAATTTATGTATATTTGCGAATTGAAATTTTATTAACAGACTAAAAATATTAATTTATGTTTAAAAATCAACCTAAAGGGTTAATCCCCGCAGCACTTGCCAATATGGGAGAACGTTTCGGCTTCTACATAATGATGGCAATTTTGCTTCTATTCCTGAACAATAAGTTCGGATTTTCCGGATCTGAAGGAGCGATTATTTACTCGGTTTTCTATGCATTAATCTACGTGTTAGCTTTAGTAGGAGGTCTAATTGCCGACAAAACAAAAAAGTATAAAGCTACTATCACTTCAGGTTTGGCGTTGATGACAATCGGCTACGTTCTTATAGCCATTCCTACAAAAACTCCGGTAGAAAACTTTCCGCTAATTCTTGCTTACACATGTTTCGGGCTGTTTGCAATTGCTTTTGGTAATGGTTTGTTTAAAGGTAACCTGCAAGCTGTTGTAGGTCAACTTTATGACAACCCTAAATATGCCGATAAACGAGAAACCGGATTCCAAATTTTCTACATGTTTATTAATATCGGTGCTATGTTTGCTCCTCTTTTGGCTGTAGGATTAAGAAACTGGTGGGTACAAAATAACGGATTCAAATTTGATGCCGACCTTCCTGCTCTTTGTAACCAGTTTTTAAAAGGCACAATTACACCTGAAGCTCAAACACGCCTTTCGGAATTAGCAACTCAAGTTGGTGACACAACCGGAGACTTAACGGCTTTTGCTAATCAATATTTGAATATCTTCGTTGAAGGTTATCACTACTCTTTTGGTATTGCAATATTCGCTATGATTGTTTCTTTGGCAATATTCTTAACAAACAGAAGCAAATTACCCGATCCATCTGTAAAATCAGCTGATGTAAAACATAATGCAGCTGAAGTTGAAATGGACATTAAAGAGATTAGACAACGTTTGTACGCTCTATTTGCAGTTTTCGGTGTTGTTATTTTCTTCTGGTTCTCATTCCACCAAAATGGACAAAGCCTTACTCTCTTTGCCAGCGATTATACAAGAATGATTAAGATTAACCTCGGCTTCACCACATTAGAGGGAGCTGAAGTATTTCAAGCATTTAATCCTATTTTTGTTGTTACACTTACACCGATAATCATAGGATTATTTGGTTGGATGCGCAACAAAGGATGGGAAATATCTACTCCCAAAAAGATTGCAATCGGTATGGGAATTGCAGCTTTAGCTTTCGGTATTATGGCTTTAGGCTCTTTCGGTTTGCCGGATGCTGAAACCAGAAAAGCAATGGGTGGACTACCCGACGAAATGCGTGTTTCACCACTCTTATTGATTGTTACTTATCTTGTATTGACTGTTGCGGAACTCTTTATTTCGCCTCTGGGTATTGCTTTCGTATCGAAAGTAGCTCCTCCGAAATATCAAGGGATTATGCAAGGAGGATGGTTAAGTGCTACTGCTTTAGGAAATCAACTTCTATTTATCGGTGTGATTTTCTACAATAGCATTCCCGTATGGGCTACATGGATGATTTTTGTTGTAGCTTGCGTTATCTCAATGATTATAATGCTATCAATGCTGAAATGGCTTGAAAAGGTTGCAAAATAGTCCATAATATAACAATAAAAGACAAAGAGGCTGTCCGAAAAGTTTTGGACAGCCTTTTTTTGGTATTTTTTCTCAAATTTTGTATATTTGAGTGTTCCAAAAAAAACAACCGATGGCGAAGTTAACATTTAAAAATCAACCTGGCAATACTCCTGAACTTTTTC
>JBGZFC010000065.1:0-24749 GCA_041846575.1 Bacteroidota bacterium | reverse complement strand
TTCTTTATTATTGTAAATAGTGCTGATTTTTTCTATCATAAGTTTTGTCGTTTGTATGTCCAACAATTTTGCTTCATGTATTTTTCTTTTCAGAATCTACTTTCTTCAAGAATACAAATCCGAAACCGATGTTATTTATACTTCCTTCCAATTTCATCAACTACGGATTTTATCATTCCTTTGTGTTCTTGGCGGTTTAAGTTTTTTACCGCAAGGGTCGCTAAGGTTTTCGCAAGGGTCGCAAGAAAGTTTCCTTATTATCATAATGTCTATTTGCGTTCTTGGCGGTTAATCCTTTTTACCAGCAAGGGTTGAAAGAGGGTTTTACAAATGGTTGACTACCCTCCTCACACCGTTTTTCAACAATGTAACATTAAAGTTAATCAACAAGCCTAATTTACAATCGGACAGTTTCAGATAGGTCAGTATCTGCGCCAAATGAACGTCATTCAGAGCTTCGACCGATTTGATTTCTACAATCACCTTTTTTTCAATCAGCAAATCAACTCTGTAACCAATATCTAATTTAACTTCTTTGTAAACAAGAGGTAAAGGTTTTTGCTTCTCTGCATATAATCCTTTCCCAGTCAATTCATAGTACAAACATTCTTCATAAGAACTTTCAAGCAGTCCCGGACCTAATGCTCTATGAACCTCCAAAGCACTGTCGAATATCACTTTTGCTATTTCATTTTCCGTCATATCGTATCTGTTTTATTCTATATTATTGCGTTCTTAGCGGTCATTGTCTTTTATCGCAAGTGACGCTATGGTTTTCTTGCTTTAAAAATCAGTATCGAGGATTCGTTACGCAAGGTTACCTTATCGTCATAAAGCGAACGAAGCATGGCTTCGGCCTCGGTACGGGTAAGGTGAGGCGGTATGAACAGCCCTTTGCGGTCGAGTACGTAGCGTACAAAACGGTCGGTGCACGGACGCTGCCCCGTGATGTAGAAGCAGCCTCAGAAAAGCCCGCCCTGTTTCAGCACGCGGAAGGTTTCGGCAAATGCCTTAGGTTTGTCGGGGAAGGCTTGAAAACCGCTCATCGACAGTACACAGTTGAAGCTCTCGTCTGGGTAAGGCAACCTGCCCACGTCGCCCTCGAGGCTGAGATTGTGGAGCTGCATCTGAGCAGCACGTCCGCCGGCAATGGCGAGCATCGTGTGCGAATAGTCCAGCCCGACGATTTCGGCATCGGTCAATCTGCTGAATTTCTCGGCAGTGAAGACAGCCGTACCGACAGGCACATCCAGTATTTTCCCTCGAAAATCGTCAGGAATCATCGCCAGCACTTCGCGGGCAATGGCGTTGTCGTCCGTCCACCAGAGGTATTTCATATAAATATGCGACCACCAGCGGTGTCCGGTCAGTACGTCATCGTATCGGTTCATACGTTTTTCATAGGCGTTTTTTTGCATGACTTGTTATTTTTTGGGGTTAGTAATATGCAAGGATTTCTTATCTCCGCCTTAGAAAAACAAAAAATATCTCGGTGTTTTTACCTTGTAGCCCAAATATTCCTCGCCGTAAGTCTGTTCGCAGTAGCGTTCTTCGCCCAATATAACGGCGTGGGTCGAAATGGCAAAGGGAATAAGTACCAGCAGCCACAACGAAGCCGTGGCAATGCAAGCGGCTACTACTCCAAGCGTAAAGGCAAAATACATCGGGTTGCGTGAGTAGCGATAAACGCCTCCTTTGATTGTCTCGTTAGGAACTGCCGCAGCGTATGCGTGAAATGCCGACAAGAATACCACCATGGCAATAATATAAAGTATGCTTCCTGCAACGAACCAAATAGTACCTGTTTTTAAAGGTAAAAAGAGCGAAAGAGCGAGCAATGTAATGTGAAAAAAGCTATTCCACCTGAAGTTGCGTCTGTCTTTTGCCGTGTACCACGAAGTATCAACAGCTCGTTTGCCACCCTCTTTATAGATAAGCATATAGAGATACTGAATAAACAGCATTGCAAATATGGGTATCCAAGCGTTGAGCCACCCTATTTTGAGGGTTGTAAAAAATTGTAATGTGTCCATAATATTTTTCTTTTTTTAATTGATTATTTAATACACTTGAATAGAAGCATCGAGTGGTAATTTTTCACCATTACCCTATAAGCATTCGTCATTGCTACTCTTTTGCTTTCTTATCAGCTCATCCCTGCCGTAACACCCCCTGTACTCCGTTTGCAGGGTTACGTGGCTAATGCCGAAATCCTCCTTGAGCATCTTTTCTATATTCTCTCTAATGCACTGCACATCGCCAATAGGCAGGTTTTCGAGGATATTCACGTGTGCCTCAAGGTGTATATGCTCATCGTCCAGCTTCCAGATATGCAGGTGGTGCATATTCTCTACCTCGGCGAAAGCCTCTGTTGCTCTTCGCAACGCTTCGATATCAATCCCTTCGGGGGTAGCCTGCATCAGTATATCCACCGTTTGACGCACAATGCCCCACGTGTGGTAGGTAATGTAAACGCCCACCAGCACAGTAATTAGCGGGTCAATCCAGTAGATGTTCCATATCCAAATAGCCACCCCGCCCAGTATTACGGCTACCGACGACAACGTATCACCCAGCAGATGGAGATACGCCGCACGGATATTGAGATTATGCGACTTGTCTTTATGCAGAATGACAACCGATACGAGGTTTGCCAACAGCCCGAAAACGGCCACCGTAAGCATCACGTTCCCCTCAACAGGTTCGGGGTTTACAAGGCGTTTGTAGGCTTCAAAGAACAGATATACACAAATGACTATGAGAACAATTGCGTTGAAAAGCGCAACCAGAATTTCGGTACGTTTGTAACCGAAAGTTTTCTTTGCATCGGGCTTTTTCCGGGCATACCGCCCTGCCAGAAAAGCGATGAAGATAGCCGACGAGTCGCCCAAATTGTGAATGGCATCCGAAATCAGCGACAAACTGTTGGATACGATACCTCCGACAATTTGTACAATGGTTATCGAAAAGTTGAGCAACGTAACCCATAGCATCTTTTTTCCACGTACGTTTTTCGTGTGTGAGTGATGATGATGTGAGTGGTGATGTTTTTTGCTGCTAAATGTCGTTTTGTTATGTCTTTCTTTATTCATAATTGTATATTATCCTTAGTTTACCTTACATACTCTTGATTTTCCATAATATTTCTCAACCGAATATTGTCCTCTTTCATATCGTTAAAGATTAAATCCCAATTAGCTTTCCTCTTTGCTATAATCCTGGTAATTTTAGAATAAGCTCTGTTTTGTGTTTGTATTCATTTTTGTTTTAATTTCAGTTAAACAAGTTCATCCGATTATCAAAACCCAAAAGCTAACAGCCACTATTCTTTAAATCCACAAAATCCATTTTATATATTCTCTTCTAAATGTAATTCTATCATTTTTTTATCAATCAGGGAAAACTGTTTGCTGAAAAGCAAAGGCACATACGACACTACCAAGAGCAATACGCCTAATATCCATCCGTTTTATATTTCTACTTTCATCTCTTTCTATTTTTATGTTTCCATATTACAACGTATCACAACAACAAGCTAAATGCCATTACCGCCATACCTGCTACCAATCCGTAAATAGCGTGATGATGTTTACCGTACTCTTCGGCTGCAGGCAACAACTCATCCAACGAGATAAAAACCATAATCCCGGCAATAATGGCAAACATTAGTCCGAACATATTATCGTTGAGATAAGGGGCTAAAATCAGATAGCCCACCAAAGCTCCAATCGGTTCGGACAATCCCGAAAGAAACGACAGCCAAAAGGCACGTTTGCGATTTCCGGTAGCATAATAAATCGGTACCGATACGGCAATGCCTTCGGGGATATTGTGTATGGCAATAGCCAGGGCAATGGGAATGGCGATGTTCACGTCTTTTAGTGCAGCAAGAAATGTTACCATTCCTTCGGGAAAATTGTGAATAGCCAACACCAATGCCGTAACCAATCCCACACGCATAAGTTTGCTGTTATGTGGTGTAGCAATACAGGTACACGAATGAGCAATGTCGGCAATATCTTCCACTCGTTTTACTTCGTGCGGATTGTCTTCTTTCGGTACCAAACTGTCTATTATCATAATAAGTAAGATTCCTCCGAAAAAAGCCAACACCGCATACAATGTTCCCATATTGTCTCCATGCAAAATGCTAAGCGTGTTGATGGCATCGGTAAGCAGTTCCATAAACGACACATAAATCATCACTCCCGCCGAAAATCCCAACGAAACCGACAAAAACAGGGTGTTGGTACGTTTGGCAAAAAAGGCGATAATGCTACCTATACCGGTTGAAAGTCCGGCGAAAAGCGTGAACGATAAAGCTATAAGGACTTGGTTGTTCATTGTTTCTTAATTGTATGAAATACGATGTTGGAGGTTAGCTATTTATCTTTATTCTTTATAAATTAGCATATTGGCAAAATTCTGTTTACTCGTTTACCATATATTTTAATCATTGCTGTCCGATAAACGCAGCAAACCGATTGATAATCAACAAAATTTAGTATGACAAGCTCCTATGTCAGAAGAACAAATACAACAATCTGAAATTCAAAAAAGTTGCAAGGCAATCTTGATTTCTTATCGGACAATAATATATTTTAATACCGATACTGAACTTCAATTTTCTCTATCTCTTTTTTTATAAAATCAAGTAGTTCGTCAGCTTCTTCTTTGCAGAGAGTCGCTACTACATCTACGGATGCACAATATCCGGTATCTGTAGGCGATAGATTGGTTCTTAAAAAACTAAAAAGCTCGTTCCGTTCTATCAGTCGGTCTATAAGTTGCGGATAGGCGACCAATATCTTATGCATGGGTGTAGAAATACTGATATTCATGTTGTTAATAATGTTTGTTTTTTGCAGGATATCCGAAATACAGCGTGGACGGAAATTAGCTGTTAATTTAAAATTAGCAGCTAATTAATTAAAAATTCCCTATTAAACCATCCGTCCACTTACTTATCCATTAAAAATTTAGCTATTGGTTGTCAGATATTGGTACATTGGCATTTTGATAAATTGAAACATTCTTTATTCTTTTTCAATAAAAATATTTTCATCGACTTGCCGAAAAATGGGAATAAGCACATCAGTTTCACTCTTAAGGCTCGTTCTTTACATTCTAACATAAAATAGCGTTCACTTTCAAAATGGAAGCCTGTGTTCCATGCATCTATTTCTCGTCCCGATTTCACACCCCACATAAATTGAACTTCTTGCTCTTTCATGCTTGGATGTTTGTCTGTGTGCTTTGCCATAAAAGGGCTTATGGCTTCTATGGCAAACTCCACATTATCAAAAGTTTCAGCTACACGTGTAAGCAATGCTCGCACCTGACATTCGGCTAAGAAACATAACAGTCCTTCGGCAGATATAAACACGGGACGATCTTTAGGAACTTCGTCTAACCATGTGAAATCGAGTACCGATTTTTCGATAAAGCGGTATCGTTCATTCTCTTTGAAAAAACGTCGGCGAAGGTCGATAACAGATGGAAAATCAAGGTCGAACCACCGCACTTGTCCGTTATCTAATCGTTCAAAACGAGTGTCTAAACCACAAGCAAGATTTACTACCGTGCCGTTTGGATAACGAGAAAGAAAATCGTTGGTATAGTCGTTGAATACTATGGTCCGTTGTGCCGTACCTACTTGTGTGAAGAAATTTTCGCTTCCGAACGTTATGTCGCAACCGAGAGCACGAGCAATTTCTACGCTGCGTTCGTCTTTTATTATTCCTTTAGGGTCAAGACTCTCCAAGCATCTTGCTCTTAACGAAATAAGCAAGGTAGCAGGTACGCCTGTAAGGTTTGTCGGGTTTTTACTTGTTGTGTTCATTTTGAAGCTGTTAGTTTTATATTATTAGCTGTTAGCATATTAACTCCGCTTATCCATTCAAAAGATTTTTTTTAACGGTAATTTGTTCTCTAATTATTATTCAAAAAAATGCATAAAATAGAGATTTCCTTCAGTTGTCAGTACCTGTTTGGTATCTTTGGTTTGAGGATTGTAAGAAAATGCCCCCGATACATCTTCTCCGTATGACGCAAAGATAGCATCACCCTTATACGTTTCTATAAAAACGCTGTGTCCGTCCGTGAGTGGCAAACCTTCAATCTTTTCTATTGTCTTTGCTTTCAGGTCAATCTCCACAGCCATAGCGTTTTTAGCGGTATAAGGGTTTATTCCGTTGAATTCTATAATACATACATAAGCAACCAATTTTCCGTTACCGATATATTTACTGCTGTAAATTGCGGCAGGCTTGTAACACACTTCTATTTCGTTGCCGTTGGCAGTTCTTACTATGTGTTCCGTTCCTTTTATGTTTACATCGGAAATTTCCCACGATTTGGACGCGTCAATATCATCTGTTCCGGACGGAATACAAACAAAACCGTTTTTAATATATTCAGGATTGTATCCGAAATAACCTGTGCATGCAATCCAAATATCGTTTGTTTCCGTAGTGAAAATCATATCTTTAAGAAATGGGCGAGTGGGAAAACATAAACCACTTGTTGTTTCGGTAGTTACTTTAAGCACTTCGTCGGTTTGAATATCAATAACCGCCACATCCACTTGTCGATAATCTTCGTATGGCATCCAATTCTCATTTATTTGGTCTAAGGGCAGGTAATATTTTCCATCACGTATAATTCCATAAGCCGGGTCAGCGCTTGTATCCGAGTGAGCATATTGTTTCAAATCTATTTCGCCTATTTTAGTCATGGTTTTAGGGTTGATAATCCAAACCCTACCTAACGAGTAAAGAGGCATATAGGCTTTTTCTTCATTCACTTTAGTTATGTTTGCAACAGCCGAACCGGGAAGCAATTGCAGTTCGTTCTCTTTTTTTAAGCCTTTTGCCGTGTGACTATATTTTACAAGACTCTGTGTGCTTGATACGCCAAATGCGGGAAAAACAAAAACATCATTATCAAGCACTACTATCATGCTACTAAATCCTATCTGAATACCTTTCGAGTTGTTAATGTTTCCCGACAAAGCGGGAATTTGTTGTAAATAAGAAGAACCGCTTGTTCCGTCAGGATTTTTCACGGTTGTTTCAATCAAAATATTTCCCGCTCCACCTAACAGTGTTTCTTCGTGAATAGGGTCTTTTTTACACGATACCGTAACTGATACTATCAATACGAGGGCTATAAGTTGCCAACTTTTAAAAAACTTATTCATTTTCTCTCTGTTTTAATTTAGTTATTAATTATTATCTGAAAACATACCGTAGTTTCATTCCGAAGTTTCTTCCCGGCAACGGACGATTAAACTCCGAAAGGACTTTGGCATTGGTAATATTATTGATTTTACCCGATAAAAAGAGACGTTGGTTCATAAAACTATGCTCAAAACCAATATCAAAAGTGAGGCTTCGTGGTAAACGACGTTTCGTGTTTTCAGTCAATTCAAAATCGTAGAGATACTCTTCCACGAATGCCATATCGGTAAAAAGACGTGAGTTTTGCTCTTTTCCGCCAAAAAGATTCTCTTTATGAAACTCTAATCCGGCATTTGCCATTAAGTAGGGGATATTTGGCATTCGTTTGTTTTTCGTGGGGTTTGGAATAGTACTGTTTTCTTCATATTGGCGTATATCGCGCAAGTCTTGAAAAGTAACGTTACCGTATCCGTAAAGGAATGAAAAAATATCGGCTTTGGCTTCAAATTCCACACCGAGAGTACGCATCTTACCGAAATTTTGGTATTGTGCACCCAGTATTCCTTTCACGAAACGTATCATATCGTTCAGGTGCATATAAAACGCGTTTACTTCCAACTGTAAATTACTGCGTTGTCTTCCCGTTAAATCATACATTAATCCGATATTTACGCTTGTGTTTCGTTCGGGCATAAGCCGTTCAGACGGTGCAATAGAGTAACCATCGCCCAAAAGCTCCGTTTCGGAAGGAATACGAACATCATAACCCGCCGAAAGTTTCCCAAGTAAGTCAGGCGTAAATCGATAACGAATAGCATTGTTTACACCTACACTGCTTTTGTTTAGGTTGATATTTTCAGGAGGTGTAGAGACATAAAAATTCTGATGCTTTGTATTCATCGTATATAAATAGTATCTAACTGTAAATGAATTGAGAAACTTATCGTTGTCGGTTCTAAAATTGTGAGTTATTCCGCTTACCCAACTTCTCATTTTGGAATTGAAATCGATTTTCTTACCCATACTAAGCTCTTTTAGCGTATCGGAAGGATATCCGTTGGCAATAGAGAAAAATGAATTAATACTTAGCGAATGATGCTTGCTTACCGTGTACTCTAAGTTTAATTTATTTACTACCACAACCTTCTTGTTGTTTGAAAATGATGGAAATCGGTTACCCAACTCGCCACCGTAGAGCGAGATAGTGGGATAAGCCACACCATCCCAATCGTACCATACTTTTGCGGTATCTATCAGTTGATATTGTGTATAACCAACAGAGGTAGTTACGTCCAAATCCAAGCCTTCGGTCAGAAAATCATCTTTCTTTAAGATATTATTAAACAAGTAAATTCTTGAAGTAATATTAGCCTCCCTGATATCTGTTTCAATCCCCTGTATTTCTCTATATGTATTAATGAATGCCGGTTCAAACTCCACTTCATCGAACCACCATTTGCGAGCTTTTATGCTTCCACCTATGAGTAATTTTTTGAATTTATCGTGATTTCGTTTTATTTTCAATCCTTTAATATAGGGAGACTCCATCGTGTAATCATTGTCGGCATAAGTATATCCGCCACCTAACCCTAACACAATTCCTTGCTCTATAAAGTTTCTTTTTAGAACCGTTTGAAAATCGTTGGCATTAAACGATGCATGCTTATAGCTTATATCGGCGTAGCGTTCGGGATACTCTCGCAAAACGATATTGACCGCTCCGCCTATTGCCGAGCCACCAAACTTAGCGGGAACCACTCCTTTGTAGATCTCAATGCGGTCAATCATATCTATAGGAATATCGTTTAAATCAACAAAATCGGAATAATCGTTGAGAGGTGTTTCATTAAGAAAAAAGCCTATCCGCTTGCCTTCCAATCCTCGTACCGACAGCCGAGAAGCACTTCCCACGCCTCCCGATGTACGAACAGTAACACCAACCGTTTTTGCCAATATATCTTGTACGTTGCTGACCGTTCCCTGCAATTGGCTCATGCTGATAACCGACACAGGCATTGCCTGTTCACGCAGCTGACGAGCTTCGCTTTTGGCAGTAACCACCACCTCGGCAAGCGATTGGTTTTCGGCATTAAGACGAAAGACACGTTTTAAGCGTTCTCCGGCTTTGAGCTTTATGCTTTCGGTATGTTTGTTATAGCCAATGTAAGAAACAGACATGGTATAGTTACCGGGTTTTAATCCATTGATAACGAACTCTCCGTTTCGCTCAGCCATGACTCCGGTTTTCAACTCTTCTATATAGATGGTAGCACCTATAAGTGGGTCTTCGCCAGAATTGTCAATTACAATACCGCTTATACTTGCCGTTTGCCCCAAAGTCGTCATAGAAAAACAGCCCACGAAGATGACAAACATAAACTTCGGAATATGTAGTTTTTTTGACAGTGAACAAAAATCAATTTTGTTCATAAAAAAAACGTACCGCCTGAATTGGGCGATACGTTTAGCCTTGGATAAGGTTTCTTTTGAAAATAGTAGAGTTTTCATTTTATAGTATCATTATTTATTTGCATCTTTTAAATAGAGCTTCCCATCCGGCGGAACCAAATCGGACGTATTCCGATATAAAACACTCTATTTCGGCATCAGACATTTCATCATGTCCCGCTATCTCTTTAAGCACGTTTACCCACCATACACAACTAACATGTATGAAAAACGTAGAAATACCAATAGATAGGTGTGGATTTTTCTCTTGCATCAACTTCATATATTCAAGACTGAGACGTGTATTGCTATCAATAAGCATTTCGCAATAGTTCTCGAAACATGAACCTTGCGATGCAAAAAACAGCAATTTTAGCTCGGGACGATACTGTCGAAAAACTTTCAAATAAGCGCGAATTGTTTCCGCTTGAAAACTCTCTGATGTGTACATTTCTACATTGGTGTCGCTGCTCACTTCCGAGTGTTCGATTATCATTTTTTCGAAAGAGTGCAAAAAAGGAGTCAATACCACCTTGAACAGTTCGTCTTTGCTTTCAAAATAGTTGTAAATATTGCTAAGCCCCACACCCGATTTTTCTGAAATTTCACGCATCGACACAGCTTTATAACCTTTTTCTAAAAAGGCTTCACGGGCTGTTTCCAATAACACTTGACGTATGTCGATGTTTTCTTCTTTCATATTGATAAGGGCATTTTTTGGGGTTTCTGAACGCTGTTCTCAAACTTCAAAGTGCAAAATTAACATACAAAAACGACCGTGTCAATCCCCAAAAATGATGTTTTTTTGGTTGTAATATCCCCATTTATAGGGATGATTTAAGTTGTAAAGAATAATTTACGATAGACATCTCCCCACTATTCTAATTTCAGACTACTGTCAACTTCAAAGAGTTACCTTCTTCAATCTTAGTGCATTCAGTACTACCGTAATTGAGCTTAAACTCATAGCTATGGCAGCAAATGTGGGACTTAGCTTCCATCCCAATATCGAGTAAAAGACACCCGCTGCCAATGGTATCCCGATAACATTGTAGAAAAACGCCCAAAACAGATTTTGCTTGATGTTTTTCAGAGTGGCTTTGCTCAGCCGTATAGCCGTTACAACATCGTGCGGATTGCTTTTCATCAATACAACATCTGCCGACTCAATGGCTACATCTGTGCCTGTACTCATGGCAAAACCCAAATCGGCTCGCGCCAATGCCGGAGCATCGTTAATTCCGTCGCCAACCATCGCGACTATCATTCCGTCCTCATGAAGTTCTTGAATGGCTTTGTCTTTTTCTTGCGGCAAAACTTCGGCAATAACTTGAGCCGCACCCAACTCTTTCTGAATGGCTTGTGCTGTCAGTTTATTATCCCCTGTAAGCATCACGGTATGAAGACCCATCAATTTTAATTCTTCTACTGCCCCACGACTTGTCGGTTTCAGGACATCAGAAACGCCGATTACTCCAAAAACTTTCTTTTCGTTTGCCACAAACAGTGGTGTTTTTCCTTGTTGAGAAAGAGATGAAAGATATATGTCAACTTCTGCCGTATCTATATTTTCCGAAATATACGCAAGGTTACCAACTTTGTATAACATTCCGTTCAGCTCTCCCGATATGCCTTTACCGGGGATTGACTCGAATTTCGACACTGGATAAAGCTCTAATTTTTTCTCCTCAACTTTATTTAATATCGCTTTTGAAATTGGATGTTCGGAATAAGCTTCTAACGATGCAGCGACTTTCAACAACTCATCTTTGTCCACACTGTAAAATGTATAAATGTCGGTTACTTGCAGTTCGCCTTTTGTAACAGTTCCGGTTTTATCGAACACCACCGCGTTAAGTTTGCTTGCCACTTCAAGTGCTTCTCCCGATTTAAAGAGAATACCTTTTTCGGCTCCTCTACCTGTTGCTACCATTATCGCAACCGGTGTAGCCAAACCTAATGCGCAAGGACAGGAAATAATCAGAACAGCAATACCTATAGACAATGCAAACTCAAACGATTGCCCTGACAACAACCACACAACGGTTGATATTACAGCTATAAAGACCACTGTCGGAACAAAAACGCTACTAACCTTGTCTGCCAAACGTGAAATAGGTGCTTTTGATGCTGATGCTTCTTCCAAAAATTTTACTATCTGCGAAAATGTTGTATCTTTTCCTACTTTTGTAGCTCTGAAAAGCAAATATCCTGTTTTATTGATGCTTGCAGAAATAACAACATCTTCCGGCTCTTTCGTTACAGGAATACTCTCACCCGTGATAGCCGACTCGTCAACAGCACTAATACCTTCTACAACCACTCCGTCAACAGGGATTTTTTGCCCGGGACGAATGCTTACCATATCGCCCACAACCACATCCTCGGCAGGGATTTCTATCTCTTTGCCTGAACGAATTACGGTGGCAGTTTCGGGTGCGGAATTGATTAATTTGCTTAAAGCCTCTGATGTTCTACGTTTTGAACGAGCTTCTAAATATTTACCTAATGTTATCAATGTCAATATTGTACCACCCGACTCAAAAAACAGGTTATGCGAATAGTGATTAACCAATTCCAAATCGCCATATTGCTGTCCGAAATATATTTTGACTAACGCATAAAACCCATATATAAAAGCTGATGACGAACCGATGGCAACCAAAGTATCCATCGTAGGCGAAAGTTTTCCGAGAGCACTAAAACCCTTAGTAAAAAACTTCCTGTTAATTATCAATATAGGCAGCGATAAAATAAATTGTGCCAAGGTAAAGTTAAACGGGTTATTTTCTACAGAAATAGTTTCGGGTAAAGGTAAGCCGAACATGTGTCCCATAGATATATAAAGCAGCGGTAAAAGAAATATTAAAGATACAATAAATCGTTTCTTCAAAGCTTGCTGTTCTTTGACAACGTGGTCAATCTGGGTGGATGATGTTGCTGTTTTTTCATGCTGTATCAAAAAAGCACTATATCCGGCATCTTTAACGGAGTTAATAATATCTTGTGATGATAATACTTTTTCGTCAAAATCAACAGACATACTGTTTGTCAGTAAGTTGACAGCTACATCTTGCACTCCATCCAGCTTTCGCACACTCTTATCTAAGTGAGCTGCACATGCCGAACAAGCCATTCCTATAATATTGTATTTTTCTGTTCTCATTATTTAAAAGTACAAAGTTAGAAATTTACAGATAAAAATCAACCCCTGAGAATGACTATTATTTGGGTGTAATATCCCTATTTATGATTTTTTCTTTTATCGTTTTGTCTGTTTTTTCTGTCTGTTTGTTCTTTTGGGTGTTTATGCTCTTCGCGTATCATCCACTTCTCTTGACACAAACAAATACCGTTTACACCTTGCAAAATGGTGCAACCGTCGTTGATAATAATATTGGTTATACTCATAATTTAATATGTTTTATCTGTTAATCCTTCGTTACGGTTTGCGGTTGTCAATGCTTTGCAACAACTTCACTATACTAAAATCTGTTACACATGATTTTTGGCACTTGCCGGCACAGACAACAGGATAGGGTTCGAAAACCAATCCCTTCACTCTTCGTCGCCGTTTGTCCACAATTATTCGTACTTCGTTATGAAAGAAGCCGCATCCGTCGGCACAATCATAACATGTAATGCAGTTGTGAATGGAGACGATATTTCTTGTCGTTGTTTTTGTTTGCCTTTTCATTTGAACAGAATGCAAAGATAGGCGGGAGATAATAAAAAAACAATCCCTCAAAATGATGATTTTTTCGTTGTAAAGTCATTGTTTTTAGGGATGCGTTTTTCTTGGTGGAATAATGTGTAAATTAATCAATATACCAAGTTATAGATAGCAACGAACAATGAATCGGTAGAACATTCTCAAAGATTACACTAACCTTAAATAAAAAAACTCACTGCTCACAATATATAATAGGAGTGCTAATACGAATTGCGCAAAGGCAAAAAAAGAGAGAATTATTATCAAAAGAAGAAAATAGGGGATTAGACAAAGCGTTTAATCAACCAAGTTTGACAACAACGTATCCTTACAGTATTTCATTGCTATCCTTTATGCTTGCAAGAGATGTCAGAGAGAGTCTTTGATTACCTTGAAGTACAGATTTCATTAAAAAAGAGGGATTGTCAATCCCTAAAAGATGGGATATTATCTGTAAATTATCATCATTTTTGGGGATTGATTACTGTATTTATAAGCAATAATTTTGTCGAATTAAATTTTTAATATTTCAAAACAATGAAAAAAATATCAATTATTTACGGTTCAACAACCGATAACACAAAAGAAACAGCAGGAAAAATTGCGGAACAATTAAACGAGTTTAATCCACAAGTAAAAGATGTTGCAAAATGCAGCGCCGAGGACTTTACCGATGCCGATTTTCTTATTTTAGGCACTTCAACCTGGGGATTAGGCGACTTACAGGATGATTGGTACGAAATGTTATCTCAACTAAAATCGGTAGATTTATCCGACAAAACCGTTGCTCTTTTCGGATTGGGTGATTCAAGCGGTTATTCCGATACTTTTGTAAACGGAATGGGCGAACTTTACGAATTTTTCGCGGGAAAAAGATGCAATATCATAGGTTCTGTATCCACAAGTGAGTATAATTTCGACGACTCGCGAGCCGTTATTGATAATGAGTTTGTAGGGCTTCCTATCGATGCCGACAATGAAAGCGACCTAACCGACGGACGTGTTGCGGCATGGGTGGAAAACATCAAAAAATCATTCTAAGGAAGAGAATATGGATGTTCTTGCACACTTAATTTATGAATATCATAAAAAGTTACGGAGTTTGGCTCTTTACACTTTTCCGGCATCTGAGAGGAGACGGGTAGAGAGCAAACTGCGTGGTAGGCATATAGACTACGTTTTACAAGATATTACGCCCTACAAGTGCAACGTCTTTTTCGGAGAAACTCCTTGCGTGGATGTCATTCGTCAAATTGGTAATAAACCTCTTAATTTATACACACCTGAAGAAGACTTTATATTAGGCATAATGTTGGGTTATGACAGGCTCGACCAATGTCGTCGATACATACAGCGTTCCTTTTTAAATGATTATAGCAAAGTCAGTTAAAAGGAATTTTCATTGATATTTCTTTAATTAAAATATTCGATTGCATATACCCTGCTGTATTAAAAAGAGCAAAAAGAAATAACTGTATATTTTTTCTCTTATTGCAAATCCCAAATAAATGTTCTTGCTGTTTCCTCAAGAAAGTGATATTTATCAACAATTTTAAGAAAAATACGGGGCTGTATCAAAAAACAAAGCACGTCATTAAATTGTCATACTGAATGGAGCTTTTAGCGGAATAAAGGAGATACAAGACTTTTATATTTTCGATTTTTTCACATAATTCACAAATCCAAAATCGTAAATAACCCCGTTTTGTTTCTTACTTCTTCCTATCTTTGTCAAAAATAATTTCAACGTAAAATAAGAATGTTTATCTGACAGCATGTTAAAAAAATAACGGAAACAATGACGGCAAGAAAGAAAAGAATTGCTATTCAAGATACTTATGGCGAAAAATTTCAGCACTGTTGGGGATGTGGACCTAAAAATGAGGAGGGTTTGCACATAAAGACATTTCCTAACGAGGATGGGGATAAATGTGTTTGTAAGTTTACCCCCGCCGACAAATATACGGGGGGCGTTCCGGCTAATCTTTTCGGAGGTATGATAGCGGTTATCTTTGATTGTCACGGTACAGCTTCCGCAGCTTGGTTTGCCCATAACAACAAAGGACTTAAACTTACGGAAGATACCGTAATAGTACGTTTTGTGACAGCAAGACTGGAAATCGATTTTAAAAAGCCGCTACCTGTGAATGAAGAGATAACAGTTACATCTACAGTTGAAGAAATTGGAGAAAGAAAAGTCATACTTAATATGGAAATGGAAGCCGGCGGATTTGTTTGTGCCAAAGCGAGGATGGTTGCAGTAAATGTAAAGGACGATATGTAGAAGTCTCGGAGGACGGGATTTATATCCGGTTGGGAAAACGGGCGAACAAGTTTAAGTGGCTATAAAGCCTGTTCGCTCGTTTTTTTTGTTTGGTTACATTTTTTATTCTGAAAAATTAGGGCTGATTACAAATTATTGCTGTCCGATAAATTTCCATAATCTATAAATGTTGGGATACCTCAATTTCTACAAATATATCGGGTCTCTGTTGTCATGCTGAATGGAGCTTTTAGCGGAATGAAGTATCTGTTGTTTTTTTAGATGCAAGACACAAGAGCCAAGAACAAATACAAACCAATATGCCAATATTGGGTGTACCGCTTATTATCCCCCTGTCATTTCGAACGTAGTGAGAAATCTATTTGCTTTTGGCAAAGACAAAAGGCTACCTCTTTTCGAAGCAGCCTTTTTTTGTGTTTTTCTTGAAAATTTAATTTACTTTACTTTAGAAAAAATGATATTTGGCATTATTGATTATTATTTCTAACTAATAATTGTTTCAATATAAATTTTTCTCTATTTTACTACCACTTTACGAACAATACTTGTTGCTGGATTTTGTAAACGAACAGCGTAAACTCCTTTGCTTACAACTATTGTTCTTTCGGTACTTCCTGATTTTACCTCCATTTGTCGCACAAATTTACCATCTATAGTGAATATTGATGCTATGTAATTTTGCGCGCTGTAGTTGGTAATTACAATTTGTCTGTCGTCGGCACTTACAAACAGTTGTGAGTCGTCCGGTATATCCAAGTCGTAAGAGAGACGGAAACGTGTGCCCGAATCGCCTCCTTTAGCGTGGAAGCTGTAGAAGCCGTTGTTTTCGACACGTTGTTTTGCTCCGCTGCTCATATCGTGCAGATAGATTGTTTGTCCCAATAAGTGGTCAGACAGAGCAAACTCAAGAGTGTAATCTCCGTCTGTTTCGGTTTGGACACCGACCAACAGATTGTTTAATTCGGGAACGGTAGTTACCTGGAATCTGTTTTCCCAATCGTTGCCTACGGCATAGATTTGAGAGAAACCAAACTCTTCCATTTTGTAACCGTCCCAACCGTTATCGAATCCGAAAGTAGTTCCCTCTTTTGTAAAAATCCATAGACGGTCGGCTGAGCCTTTACCTATCACGTCGATAGTAAGATTTGGCAGAGCAGTATCGTAATTGTCGTAGTCGTCATTAGAACCGCGAGTTACTACCATTTCGCCGTTACCCAAGTTTACTTTCTCGTTTTTAACCAATTTGTTGTAGTTAATAGTCAGGTTACCCGATGTAAAACCTTCTCCGGCAAGCACCATAAAGGCGTGTGTTGAAGGAATAATGCCGGGATATTGTTGTTGTCCGCCCAAGTTTACGGGAACACCCAAATATTGTCCGCTTTTGTGTCCGGTAACTGTTGTTCCGTTTAGCTTGCGCCACTCGTCACGAGTTCCGGTATTGAATAGATAGAGTGTTTTATTTACATCGGCAGGGAATACGAATGCAGCTTCGCTGATTGGAATTGCAGCAGTGAACGAGTTACCTACCAGATTTACACCGGAGTAGATAACATCGGCAGTGCGTGATAACGCTACTGTAGAATTGCCCACGTTAAGCGTACCTGCGAAAGAGTAAACCTGGTTTGGTTTAACGATTATATCATTGGTAATTTCGTATCCTTTGAATGCCTCAAACGAAGTTGCCTGAACCCATTTGTTACCATCTACGGATTCAGTCCAAACATTTACCGTTTCATTACCGGCTACATCATTTACGGGGAAAGCTGCGGCACTTTGTACCGGAATACCGAAGTACTGCCAACTCTGATTGTACGCTCCGCAGTCGGTGCATTGGAATGCACGGCTGTAGAATTGAGCAGTAGCGGCTACAGCAGCGTTTTCGCTCGGGTCGGTGAAAATCAATGTTCCGGCGGGTTGCGAGTCGGCAGGGTCGGCTTGAACAATAATTGTGCCTGCGTCGGCATTGCCGTCTGTAACCTTGCCGTTTACGGTAAGAAACGATGCCGGTGTTACAACTAAATTTTTATCGCTGGCGTTGATAAGTTTACCTATTACTTTCGGGTCATTGGCAGGAACGTAAAGGTCGTTTATTGCCGGTTTATTATTGTTATTGGCGGCAGTGGCAAATTCCACATCCTCATTCGGATCCGGTAGTCTGTTGCTTGACCAGTTGGAAGTGGTATTCCAATCGGTAGAGTTTGTTCCTACCCAGTAGTTATGACACTCCTCTCTCTTGATTTTGAAACTCCAAGCACAAGTGGATGAGCCGTAAGGAATAGCGTGATAGGTTGTTTCACTATCGCTTTCCGGTATCGGGAAACCTGTTTCGCTTGTATATTCCTCAGCATCGGGAGCAGGTATTATCAATTCTACATTGTTTTCGGTCAAGGTAGTTGTTACTCCACTGTAGAAACGTGTCCCGTTAGGAAATTTATTTTTGACTTCATTGTAGATAGCCATACCATCTACTACGTCATCGTTGCAGTATTTAAATATCCATCCATCTAAGGACTGACCCTGGATTGGCTCAGAAGGACAGTGATTGCCCACGTTGATATCTATGCTTAGAGGACCATATATCGGCACACTCTCGCAACCTCCCGCAGCTTCGGTATAGCCGGTTATAAATTGCAGGTCGGAAAACTCTTGACCGGAGAATTCTCCGATTCCGTGAATTTTACCGCCTAAAGTTACTTTTGGCATACAGTTGTCCATTACAAGCATGTCGCAATTTTCTGTAACTTTTAGCTTGAATGTAAGGGTTGCCAATAGCGGAGGATTGTTGGGGTCGGTAGGTTTGGGCAGGGTACCCACATTCCAATGTATAAAGTTACCTCCTGCGGTTGTATTATAAACCGGCTGATCCCCTGTTGTCATCTCTGCAGAGTAATTGGCTGATCCGCTTAGGTATGCAGCGGTATAGGGAATAGGTATATCCATATACACATCGTTGATTTTTTCGTTACTCGCGTTAGATAGTTGCAAAGTATATTCTATCTCGTCGCCGGGGGCTGCTCCTCCGGCAGGTACGGATGAAGAGACATTTATAAACGCACGCACATCGGGCACGAAAGCATCTACCGCCAAAGCGATAGTAGAGATAATATAGGTATCTTGAGTTGAGCCGTATCGGAATTTTGTACTTGTCTGGTCGTTGCCGATGATGGTGTTGCCCGGATTGGGGACCTCAAACATCGCTATGTCAAGACCATAATTGTTTGCATCGTTCGGATATCTTGGGGCTGTACCCGGAATAGAGCCGTTGAAAAAGTTGGTGGTCGAGTTTCCGCTGTGGCTGAGACGTACCCACTGGTTATCGTCTCTATTTCTTATCTCGAAATAGTCGCCGGAAATACCTCTGTCTCCTTCGCCGGCAATCAATCCCATTTTAATGCGAATATCGCCATTCTGTGCCGTACGGAAGCCGGAAACAGGAAGTTCATGATTTATGGTAGTACTTCCTTGTACGTAAGCGTACCCGTCGAAAATGGTAATATCACGCCATTTCATCTTTGGGTTTTCGTAAATTACTATCAAGCCCCAACCTCCGTAATAACCGGTACCTCCGCCGTTACCTTCACGCAGAGCCATATCGGCTACAAAGTATTCGCCTACTCCGTGTTGCTTCACATAGTCGGTTACTTCGGCGTAAGCGGCATACATATAATTGCCTGTTTCGGTATTCTGAACAGGATAGTAGATATCTGCAGCATTAGCGGTAACGGTATAATAAGACTGCCCAGCTTTTTTGAATTGCACTTTTCTCTTTTCCAACAACTTTCCTCCGCTTGTAACGCTTACACGGTAATTGTCGTTGATACTGTTTTCGGTTCTCCTTTTTCTTAACGAGTTTATATGTATTGTTTCCGTTCCGGTATTGATGGTGTAAGGAGACGAGAAAGTAAAGGTGTAGTTATTGCCACTTGTTGAGGTAAGGCTACCGTTAACGGTTGTTTCCGGACCCGAACCGACTTGAACGGTTACTTCGCCATGATACGACCCCCATCCCGTTCTCCATGAGTGGAAACGAAAAACAACCACATTGCCTCCATTGGCAGGAGTAAAGGTATATGTAGCTATACGACCGTCTGTTCCAGTTGCATTTGCAGCGGTAATACTAAGGGTATATCCGTTAAACGAATTGCCATTGTATCTGTCATTTGTGGTTTCGCCAACCATAAAGCTATTGGGGCTTGTACCGTCGTGCGCCCTGCCTGTCCAGTAGAGTCCGGCAAATACAATTTTAGAACAGTCGTGATTTACGCCTGTTTCGGCAGGAAACTGAAGAGTAGCAGATGAAGAGTTAAGAGTGGAGTTATCTCCGTCAATATCTACATACTTCATATCCACTGCATTGTGCCCGTCAACTTGGTATGTAACAGCTGTAATGTTTTTGTTTCCAATCATCTGGAAATCGCCCTTCAGATTATAAATCTTTTGGTCGGGCGTAGAGGCAGCTGTTCGCTGCTTGAAAGGTACGACAATTTGCGCATTCAAATCGGCAGCCCACGCTCCTGCCATTATAAAGAGCAGCAAGAGTATATTTTTATTTATATTGTTTCTCATAATCATTCTTCGTTTAGTAATGTTTAATGTTCAATAGTGATGTGCTATAACCTTAGTCTTATTAAATTTCAATATTGTATTTATACCAGTGGTTGCGATTGATTTTCGCGGGCAAATCCAATGAATAGATATCCTCTCCGAATTGTGGAGGAGGCAACATTCCGCCGAAAGGTATAATCATTTTCAGTGCCGCACCCTCCGCATCGACTTCGTTGAGATATGTAACCAATTTCAGCGAAGTAACTTTATTGCCTGTAAGCGTGTAAGACTCAAAATCTCCTGTTGCTGTCCAATCTTTCCAGTTAGTAAAACCAACCGTATCGGCAGGTTTGGGAGTCGGCTTTACAATATATGTTTGTTTGTCGAAGTTTATCAGCTGATAACGATACTGTGCCACACCGCCCACTAATGGTTTGCATTGACGCTCGGGCGTGAGGGTGATATTCAATTCCAACTTGGCAACGGCGCGAGTTAACGGCACCGAATTTAATACGTTGTTAGCTTCAAAATCGTGCACCGCTGCCGAACCGTACATCAACAACGGAGTTGTTATATTAGGCGACCAAGGTTGTGCCGTGGTTCTTTTTACCGCGTTCAAATCGGCTACGGTATTAACTCCGTTAAGAGCAGCTTGCAGGTCGGCACAGTTTGCCACGATATGTACCACTCTTTTTCCGACTTCGGCAGGTCTCTTATTTACGGTTATCTTTTTCTGTGCTACAACCAGCGAACCTCCCTCAGAAGGAGTGGCAGTTATAAAATATTTTATCGGGTTGGCTCCGTTTTCGTCGAAGAGGAAAACAAACACGTTTTCTATCTGTTGCTCTTCCGGCGTACCCGCATCTGTAGCTCTTGTACCGCCTCTATTAACATCTTGTTTCAGAAAGTTATCTACCAGAAAAGATATTTGTACCGCATCTCCTTCGGGAATATCGTTATTGCTGCTGCAAGAGAACAGAAACAGTCCCGATAACAGGAGAATATGTATATATGCTATATTTTTTAATATTTGTTTCATACTGCAAATTATTATTTCGTGAAGGTTTTTACTTTTACATCGTTATACCATACTTCTAAATAGTCTCCTGCTCCCGTAGCGGGTGCCGTATTTAGTTTATAAGTTGCCGAAGCGTAGTTGGTCAACGATTCAAATATTTTTGAAGTAGTGCCGTCTTCGAAAGTGAACGAACCTAAGGTTTTCAACTCAATCTTGTGCGGAGCACATACGGGTTCTGTATTTTTTACGGTAACAGTACCATCTTCATCTACTATAACATTGTATCCGTGTCCCATATAAACCGCTTTTTCTACCACTACCCAAGGCATGATTTCGTAAATTATTTCCAAACCGTTGAATTCGCCCAAGTTTTTTATGATACCTGTAATCACGTAGTGGTGATTGCGTTTTATTTTGTACAGATGGTCGGCAACATCAACGGTTGAAGAGTTAGGATTACCGGGTGTTCCATCTCCGGGAACAGCTACAGTTTCATTAACATAAACCCTGTACGTGGTAGGGATATTGTTGAACAGAGCCTCCACTTCCAATTGAGTTGCATGCGTTTTGTCGGTTGCATCAGCAGTAAGATTTTCGTACAAGTATATACTTTCATGTCCTGCTATTACAGTTTCACTAACGGCTACATCGAGCGGTGAGGTTAATGGATGAACCCAGTTCCAGTAGGTTTGAGTATAAACCGATGTCGCAGTAGGTACGGGATAAAGAGTTGTTTTTCCGGTATTACTCAATAGCGAAACTTTTGTAATTTTTACATCATCAGCCGTACTCTCTTTTTTAAACTTCAAACTGATTTTTGCAGCTATACGAGTAAGAGGAATAGTTACCGAATTTGTAGCCGTCAGATTTTGCGATGTTAATTCTCCTGTCATCATAAGAGGTTTTGACGGGTCTATCGGAGCCGAAATTGCATCAGCCATCTTTTCCAACAGTTGCGATTTATTGGTAATAGCACCAAGGTTTAAACTCTCCGACTCGTTTGCAACCACATAAATGTCTTTCATCCCTTGTACCAATCCGCACATGTGGAAAGGATTTTGGAACTCATCGGTATCTTTCACATAGAGGACGTTCTTCTCCAATCCTCCATTAGACTTAACAAACACCAATACGCGGACTTTTTCTATAGTTTCATCATCTATTGTCAATGCTCCACCTCGCATACTTGCATTAGGAATTGATGTTATGATGCAAGCATCTCCCTCGAAAGGTTCGTTT
Organism: Bacteroidota bacterium; assembly: GCA_041846575.1. Taxonomy (GTDB): domain Bacteria; phylum Bacteroidota; class Bacteroidia; order Bacteroidales; family Dysgonomonadaceae; genus JBGZFC01. The sequence continues at coordinate 2,322 of JBGZFC010000065.1, read as the reverse complement.
TTCAGACAGGATGAGAATCCTATTGGTAACAGCAACAATAGGGCTGCAACTAATATACTATATTTTATTTCTCGTTTCATAGATATTGCTTTAGATTATTACATATTGATAAACTACATCCCAAGGTGTAACTTCTACAAAAATTTGAATTTCGGCTCTAAAATCGATGATAATATTTAGCATACGACCTACTTGGGGGATAAAAGGCACTCCTGCATTATTCATATCAGCGGAATAGATGACCTCGCCGTCGTGAAGAATTTCCAGCGTGAACGGTTCTTGATTTTCGGTAGGATAAGTGCGGAACACGGATGTGCCGAGTGTGCCGTCTGTCATTGCAGATGCGGGCAGGTAGTTCACTCTGTCTCCGCTGAGCATCCCTGCATAGTCGTATGTATCGGGCGACTCTTTCAGTCGGAAAGAGTAAACACCTTTACCGTTATTCTGATGCCATTGTTCCAGATTAATTGCAGTAATTTTTACCTGTGCCGTTTTTCTGCGAATAATTACGGTTTGGTCTCCGGAGGGTTCAAATCCGCCAAATTCTACCGGAACATCCAACTCTCCAAAGAAGAGGTCGTCGGGCGATTGAGCCGTTCCGTTATCCGATATTAATTTGGCATATATATCTGTCCTCTGTTTCACGGATGCAGTTTCGGGAAATTCAATGTCGCCATTGTTTGCCCAAACTGCAAACTTCAACGATTTATGTCCGGGATATGCTAATTTTACATCCACCGGTTCGCGGCTTTTAATCTGTTCGGCTGTCAGCGAAACGGTATTTACAATCTGTCCGTCTTCGTTGAACACAAACAGAATCGCTTGCTTTATATCGCCTGATTCGGTAATATCATTCTCGTCAGCATCTACCGCTTTAACGAATAACCTAAACGGTCGGGGACAATCCGAGAAATCTTCTTTCAGGCAACTGCTTAGCAAACCTATCATTAACAGTGCCGCAGTAAGTAAAAAACTGTACTTGTTTGTGCTATTCATATTTCTAATTTTTTATTTGTTTCTTTGTTCCGCAGGGGGGTATCACTCCCCGCCTGCGGTGTTTTTTTAACCTTGGACTATATCTATCTATTGTAAGTTTTATTTACACAGATTAGCAAGGCTATGGTGTTTATTACCATTGTACGCTTTGATTTACAACTACCCAAGGCTCAACTGTAACAGTTACGTCAAGACATGATTCTTCCGGTTGGTCAGGAGTCGGGTTACCAGCTTTGGTAAGATTGATAGAGATGTTGTATTGTGTATTGCGAACAATTTTACCATCAGCTTCATAACCTACTGGACCATCATAAGTATAATTATCTTTCTTAGCATTTACATATACTTTATAATATGTGTAACCATCTAATGGATTGGTATATACACCCGGTAAAGTGTACTGTGTTCCATTTTTATACAACTTACCTTTAAGTACAAGGAACGTCTCTTGTTTTTCAGTTGCATCATTTTCGTTTACATAGTAATAAACATTTTCGTTTGCAGTAAATAATGCAGTTCCATTTTTAATAGAGATAGCTTCTGCATAAGTGTCTTTTAAAGTTGCATCTACTGCACCGTTAGCTGTTCCTGTGTAATTCGGACATCCTACATAAGAATTATTGTTTTCCGGAGTAATCGGATATTGTACACCATACAAGTATTCGTTACCAGAATAAAGAGGAGTACCAAACAGTTTTGTATTTTTACGAACATTAAACATTGAGATTTCTTCCAATTTAAATTCATCGTAAGCAGCGTCCGCTTCGAATGAAGATGTTACATTTACAACAGCCACGCGAGCGTTTACGCGAGTAACTGTTACTGTCGCTGTATTGCAATTAGCTTGCTCGCAAGGAGTTAGCGTAACTTCTTTCGGCTCTGTTGTCATTATCAATCCATTATCAAGGTTTTGGCTGAGTTCTTTAGTTACAGCTAATAAAGCAGTAAGATTGGGTTGTGAACCAACATTTCCATTAGCAACAACCACTACTTTTTTAGGACCAACTGTTAGTTTTGGTATTTTAATTTCAGAATCAGCAGAAATAGTTTCGCTTACATATTTTTCCAGATTATCTCCGGAAAATACCCATGCTTCAAGAGTTTTTACTGCACTTTCAGCTGTTAATTGAGCTGAAGGATTGCCTTGCGCACGAACTCCGTTCAAATTGCCACCCGGAACTACCTTTATCGTCAAAACATTTTCATTGTCTTGTACTTCAGGTACATCATTGTTACACGCTGCTAAGCCTAATGCTATAGCTGCCACTAAAAATAATCTTACAATTTTCATAATCTTTAATTTTTAAAAATGAATAATTTAGTTAA